>CAYQXW010000084.1:0-7885 GCA_964421615.1 uncultured Planctomycetales bacterium | reverse complement strand
TAATATGTCATCATAATCTAAATATTTTTTTTGCAGTTTATAAGTTACATAATCTTCTTTAATTTTCTCAATAACACCAGAAAATTCATAAAAATTCTGATAATCATTATTTAAAATTTCATCAATGGTTAATCCCTTATTTACTGTCATACTAATAATCTTTCGCAAAGTATCTTTTCGGGGGAATTTTTTTTCTTTGATTAAAGATTCATTTTTATTAATACAAATTTGAATCGCCTCTTCTGCATCCGATTCATCCATAATCATAAAATCTTCTAAATTTAAATATCTTCCGTATCTTTTCAAATTTTTATATGCGAAAGAATGAAAAGTTCCACCGTCAACATTGTTACATCTAGCATCATGACTAGCTGCACGTGTAAGCATCTGTTGAGCAGCTTTTCTAGTAAAAGTAAGCAACAAAATCGACTGAGGTAAAATATTTTTTTCTATCAAATATAAAACTCTATACTCAATAATTCTTGTTTTACCTGAACCAGCGCCAGCTATAACTAAAATTGGGCCTTCAGTAGTTGTTACAACTTCAAATTGAGATGCATTTAAATGCTTACCATAATCTATCATTTTATTTTTCCAATTTTAGAATTTGACCTTTTTTTATATTATTTTTTTTAACAAAACCATCTTTAACTTCTAAAACATATCTAACTTCTTCTTGAGGATAAAAAGGAATACATTCATCTTTGCATGGCATAACATGTTCACTAATATCTACTACCTGTAAATTTTTATTTATCCAAATTATATCCAAAGAGATTAACATATTCTTCATCCAAAAACCATAAATTGCATCCTGCTCAAAAACAAAAAACATTCCGTCATTATCATTTAATTGTTTGCGAAACATAAGCCCTTTTTCTCTATCACTATCTGATTGTACTACTTCAGCATCAATACAAATTGAAGAAAAACAAATTTTTTTATACTCCTTAGCATATAAAAAATTAGTGTTAAATAGAATAAGAATCAATAAGAAAAATATTTTTTGCATATTTTAATTAATTTAGGGATAAACAATTTTTTAAGTAAGTGATTACTAAAAGAATTATACCTGTAATTATTATCGGGTCAAGAAAGATTATTTCTTAAATATTGTAGATTTTAGGAATAAAAAAAAGAGAGTACTTTATTAGAATATTCTAATAAAATACCCTCTTTTTTAAAAAACTAATTAATATTCTCTTTCATGAGCTAAGCTCATGTCCAAAAATGAACGCAATCTTCTAGAACGAGTAGGATGTCTTAATTTCTTTAATACTTTTGCTTCTATCTGTCTAATTCTTTCACGAGTAACTTTAAAAATATTACCAACTTCTTCTAAAGTTCTTGGGCAACCATCACTAATCCCAAAACGAAGAACTAAAATCTTTCTTTCTTTATCATTTAACGTATCAAGAATAGAATTCATTTCTTCTTTTAACATGGAACGAACAGCATTATTAGCTGGAGAAGCAACACGTTTATCTTGAATAAAATCTCCAAAATTCGTATCACCTTCATCACCGATGGGCATCTGCAATGAAATTGGTTTTTGCGCAAACTTCAAAATAGCTTTTACTTTATCTTGAGATAAACGCATTTTCTGAGCAATTTCTTCAGGAGCAGGTTCCCTGTCATGCTTTTGTAAAAAAACTCTCGTAAAACGAATAATCTTGTTAATTGTTTCTGTCATATGAACAGGAATTCTAATTGTACGCGCCTGATCTGCAATCGCTCTAGTTATTGCCTGTCTAATCCACCAAGTTGCGTATGTAGAAAATTTATAACCTCTCTTATACTCAAACTTCTCTACAGCTCGCATCAAACCGATATTGCCTTCTTGAATTAAATCCAAGAAAGATAATCCTCTATTATTATACTTTTTTGCAATACTTACAACTAACCTTAAATTAGCGGCAACTAAACGTTCTTTAGCAAAATTAAATTTCAGTTGATCCGCTCTTACAACTTTAAGATGTTCTTTCATCTTATCATAAGGTTCCGCAATTTCTTTCAACAGCTCTTTTTTTAATTTTAAATCTGGTTTTTTATTTTTATCATTAAATTCTATTTCTTTTATAAGTTTATTTAATTTACTAACAATTTCATCAACAACAGAAGTAGTAAATTTAAACTGTAAGATTAATTCTAAAATTTTCTCGCTATTTTTTGTAACCTTTATCTTCTGTAAAATTTTTTTAAATTTTTTCAATAGATAAATTGGATTTTCTCCAACATCACCCTTTACAACATCTTCTAAATTAATTTTACCCTTAAAAATATCATCTACAACTTGTAAAATCTCATTATAAGCAAACTTAGTACTTAAAACAGTGGTATTTAATTTACTTTCAGCATCTTCAATTTTTTTTGCTAAAATAATTTCTTCTTCTCTTGAAAGCAATGAAATCGACCCCATTTGCTTCAAATACATTTTAACAGGATCATCTAAAGTATAAAACTGTTCTTCAGATTTATACTGTTCTTGTACAATCTCTTCTTCTTTCGCAACCTCAACAGCAGGCTCCATTTCAACTTCTTCGTTATCACCATTATCAACAACTTGGATATCTTCATCTCCCAAAATATCAAAAATCTTATCAATATCTTCTGAAGACGAAATCCCGTCAGGCAAAAGGTCATTAACTTGATCATAAGTCACAACACCACCTTTTTGCTTACCCAACTCAATAATTTTTTCTACGTCTTCTTTAGTATATTCTCTTTTTTTCATTTAACTCTATCCCTTCTTTACCAAAAAATTAAATTCTTCTATCAAACTACGTAATTTATCTTCATCTCCACTAGCCTGAGCTACTTTTATCTGTTCTTGCAAAACTTGTTTTCGCTGCTTAACTCTAGCACTCTTTAATCTTTGTACACAATCCTCAACTACTTTATATCTATCTTCTATAGAAATCTGAGCTGTAATACTAGACTCACAAACTAACTTAAAAGAATCCTCATCGCTCAGATGATTTAAAATATTATTTGCATCAGGCTTTTTGCCCTGTGCAAACATACTAAAAACAATTTCAACAATCTTTGCCACACGTGCATCTTGAAAATCAGAAGGAGAAATCTTATCTTTAATCTGATTTATAATCTCAGTCTCACCCAACATCAAATTAATCAATAACTTCTCAGTAGGATTTATATTAACTTGTTTTGACTCCGTTTTCTTAGAACTCATATCCATAGTTGCCTTTTTGTTAATTTTACTAATTTCTTTCCAAAGAACATCTTCGCTTAAATATAATTCTAAAGCTAGTTTTTTTATATACTCAGATTTTAAAATATCATTACTAATTCTATTAATTGTTAAAAACATCTCTGAACATATTTTCGCTTTATCTTCAGATTTTTGATAATTAAACCGTTCTTTCAAAATACGCATCTTATAAACAAATAAGTTTTCGGCAGAATTTACCAAATCCTTTAAACTTTGCGCACCATGTTGTCTTACATATAAATCTGGATCAAGCCCTTTTGGCAAAGAAACAATCCTAACATCCATATCTTCTTCAACAAATAAATCTAAAGAACGAAGTGTCGCCATTTGTCCAGCAGTATCAGGATCATATACTAAACAAACATTACGCGTATATCTTTTTAATAATCTAATCTGTTCAACAGTTAACGCTGTTCCAGATGAAGCAACTATATTTTTTATGCCTTCTTGATGAGGAATAACACAATCAAAATATCCTTCAACAATAATCGCTAAATCTTCTTCTCTTATCGCATCTTTTGCTAAATCTAAACCAAATAAATTTTTACCCTTAACATAAATAGGAGTTTCAGGAGAATTAATATATTTTGGCAAACTGTTATCTAATACTCTAGCACCAAACCCTATTACCCTAGACTTAACATCTGAAATACTAAAAACAATACGATTACGAAACCGGTCATAAAAAGATTGACCTTTTTCTTTAGAGATAATTAATCCAGCTTTTTCTATGAGCGATAAACTTATATTTTTTTGCTTTAAAAAATTTATTAAAGCATCCCACTTATCTAAAGCAAAACCTAATTTAAAAGCTTTAACAGTTGAAAACTTAATACCTCTTTTTTGAAAATAAGTTTTAGCAACCGTTGATTCTTTTGATAATAAATTTTCCTGGTAAAAACTACTTGCCAATTCATTTATATGATACAGCTGCGTTATAAAACTTTCTTGTTGCTGATTGCCACCACTTTTTTCTGGTAATACAACACCAGCTTTTTGAGCTAAAATTCTTACCGCTTCTGTAAATTCTAAACGGTCATACTGCATCAAAAAATTAAAAGCATTTCCTCCAGCATTACAACCAAAACAATGATAAATTTGTTTATCTGGAGAAATAACAAAAGAAGCTGTTTTTTCTTTATGAAACGGACAATTCGTTTTAAAATTTCTTCCAGCTTTTTTCAACGGTAAATATGAAGAAATAATTTCAACAATATCTACTCGTGCTAAAATTTCATCTAGAATATTCTCATCGAAGAAATTAGGCATATTCTTAACCAAACTAATTTCTTTTTATTCTTGTAAAACCTGAACAAGAAAGAATATTAAATTTATCTTTTTTCTCTAAATTATCTAAAAGCAAATTCATGCCTAAATTATCAGAAGAAATATGACCTGCTACAATAACATTTAACTTAGCTAAAAAAGCATTTTTTAAATGTTCATCACTTAAATGCATGCAAATCAGAGTATTAACACCTGCCTTAGCTAAAGATTTATAAATATCTTTATGCCCCTCAGTTCCACCAGTCATATCAACTAATATTTTTCCAGCATTATTTTTAACACTACCTAATAAAATTTTAGGTCCAATTCCATATTCAGTAGCTATTTTATACTCTTTAATTCCATTTAAAAGATCAAAAACATCGCCTATTTTCTTAGGAGAAGAATTATTCATCAATTTATCTAAAAAACTATACACATGATTATCTGCAGGTGTATGCGCACAAATAAATGGTACATCTAATAATCTAGCCGCATCTACTGCTCTATTATGATTTTGAGGTAAAAGTCTTCTCGCGACCTCTCTTTTTCTCTCTTTTAAAAAACCAGAAGAAATATCTTGTTTAACACCTTTTTTCTTCAAAACATCTATTTGTAATGGCATAACAGAATGTAAATTAGCATAAGCTATTCCTTCAGGATGATGCCCTAAAACTAAATCAATAGATTGTTTTTCTTTTAATCTATCTGCTAAAATAATTTCTCCAACCTCAATATCAATCCCAACTAAAATACTTTTTATTTGAGTATTGGGTTTACCATAAAGAATAGCACTATCAGAATAACCGTTTATAGATTTTTTATCTGCTCTAGGATCATTCTGAATACCAAATTTTATAATATAAGAAAAAAACTCAGAAAGTATCATAATAAAAATTATTTAATTAATTCAAAAACAGTTTTATTTAGCTTCTCAGACGTCATAAATTTCGACATTATGCTATCCCAAAGCCCGTTATACGTGGTAGGAGCGATAACAACTAATTTCTGCCCTAAAAAGGAAGTCTTAACGCACTTAGTAAAATAATCTGATGCAGGTATTAACAAAAAGTAAAGAAATAGACTAATAGAAAAAAATCCTCTCAATATTCCTACAATAACTCCACCCCAACTACTAAGTTTTGGGACAAACTCAACATTTACAAATTTACTACTAGTTGTTCTAAAAATATAAAAAGATAAATAAGCAAAACCAGCAGGTAAAGCAAAAGTAAATAATTCAAAAAACTTTAGTTGAAAATCTTTATAATTTAATTTATCGCTAATTCCTTGCGCCCAAGAACTGTAATAATGAAGTGACAAATAAATAGCAACAAGAATCCCAAAAAATCTGAATAATTCAACCCAAATACCATTCTTAAAAGCAGTATAAACTATTCTTACAAAAATAGCTACAACTAATATATCTATCCAATTGAATTGTGTTATTAAATTTATTATAGGATCCATTTTAAGTTATTATAGTGCAACAATTAAAGATTGGTAAAGTATAACATGCACACTTGTAATTGTCAAGAAAGCGTTTTCAAAAATTCACTAATACAAAATAATAAATATTTGTTACAATTTTTTTGACAAATTACTTTTTTTTGTTATAATAAAAATCATGGAAAATTTAAATAAAGCAACTATTCCCATTCAAAATCCAACTACACCTACTGAAGAAAAAAAAGAAACAAAACCTCCTAAATCTAATTTATTATTGTTAGTAGTTTTTTTAGCTTTAGGCATTGGAACAGCAAAACTATCTTTTCATTATTTGCTACCAATAATCAACGCTAATTTAAAAAACAAAAAAACTGCAGAAAAACAAATTACAAAAACTACAACAGAAAACAAATCAACAATTAATTTTACAAAACAACCTCAAACAGTCACAAATCAAGCTTCTAAAACTATAAATAATTTAATTCAAAACACCGTAAAACCAAAAAATGCCAATCAACCTACACCCGCTCCATTTAACTTAAACGGAATTTTCTTTTCAGAAGTTGAAACTAAAGGTACAGCATTAATTAATAATAAAATAGTACAAGAAGGCGATACTGTTGATAACGCAAAAGTTATAAAAATTGAAGCTGATACTGTAGAATTAGAATTAAACGGACAAAAAATTAAATTACTAAACCGCTAATAATTAAACAATTCTTCGTTTTAAAATATTCTTAATTAAATCTAAAGGTATATTCTCAACAACTTTTGTTTTACCTATTTTTTCAATCAAAACAAATTTGTTTTTAGTCCCGTTAAATTTCTTATCATTATAATAATACTTAATAATTTTATCTACTGAAATACCAGAAACAGTTACTGGTAGCCCTATCTTTTTTAACAAAACCTCTACTCTATTTTCTAAATCATAATCTATAAAACCAAAATCACAACTAAGATCGATTGCAAACATCATTCCAATAGATATAGCTTCACCGTGAGTAAATTTAGCAAAATTAGTAGCAGCTTCGATAGCATGCCCTATCGTATGCCCAAAATTAAGAATTGTTCTTAATCCTTTCGTTTCTTTTTCATCTTCAGAAACGATATCAGCTTTTATTTGACTACATCTAGTAACAATATACTCCAAACATTCTTTATCAAAATTTAGAATCTTATCAATATTTTTTTCTAGAAAATCAAAAAGGATATTATCTTTTATTAATCCGTATTTTACAACTTCAGATAATCCGCACCTCAATTGCCTTAAACTAAGTGTCTTCAAACAACCTACATCACTCAAAACAACTTTAGGCTGATAAAACAACCCAATTAAATTTTTCCCTTTAGGTAAATCTAAAGCAGTTTTCCCTCCAATACTAGAATCAACTTGAGCTAATAAAGTAGTTGGTATATGTACATAAGGAATTCCTCTTTTATAAATTCCTGCTAAAAAACCACTAAAATCGCCAACAACACCTCCACCTAGTGCCAAAATAAAAAAATTCTTCTGAAAATTAAAACTAGTTATTTTATCTAAAATATTATTCAAGACTTCTAACGATTTACTTTTTTCAGAATCCGGAATAGTTAAACAATCTACTATAAAATTGCTATTTCTCAAAGAACTAACCAATTGCTTTAAATACAATCTTTTAACCTTCGGATTAGTTATAACTAAAACATTTTCTGTTAAATTTAACTGTTTTAAAATCTCCCCCAAATCACTTATTAAAGAATTTCCAACAAGAACTGAATATGAATTTTCCTTTAAGTTAACTTTAATATTTTTCATTTATATTCTCACTAATAAACTAATAATTAAGTGTATCACAGGATAAATAAAATAATCTAAAATTCTAAAATAAACTAAAAACATTAAAACCATAAATCCAAAAGGTTCTATTTTTGAATAAGTATATGCTAATTCCCTTG
>CAYQXW010000083.1:0-7959 GCA_964421615.1 uncultured Planctomycetales bacterium | reverse complement strand
AACATTTGAACAAATCACAAAATATTTATCCGTATCAAAAGCCTTACCAGACCCAATCATATCATTCCACCAACCAGGCTTTTTATCATTACTACTATGAAACCCTGCAACATGCGCATCTCCAGAAAGAGCATGCAAAACTAAAACAGCATTACTCTTATCAGAATTAAGTTTGCCATAAGTTTCATAAGCAATTGTAACTGGTCCAAATTTTAGTCCAGATTCCAACTTTAACTGATCAGATGATTCTCCAAAAGTAAAATATTTTGTCTCAACAATTTTCATTTTATATTCAATAAATTTTACCCAAACAATTTATCGCCTTTAGCAAAATTCTCACCCGCTACTTCCTCGATAACCAAATATGTACTATCTTTAGGTTTACCAGCAACATCTAATAAAGTTTGCGAAAATTCTGCAGCAATTTTTTCTTTCTGTTGTTTTGTTAATTTTCCTACTACTTTCAAATTTACAATAGGCATTTTAAACTCCCTCTTCTTTAAATAACCATGTAGATAAATATCTCTCCCCCGTATCAGGAATGATAACTACAATATTTTTTCCTTTATTTTCACTTCTTTTTGCTACTTCTAAAGCTGCCCAAAGAGCAGCCCCACTAGATATCCCCACTAAAATTCCATCAAGTTTAGCTAATCTACGCGCAGTATTTCCTGCATCTTCATCTTTTACTTTTATAATTTCATCAATTATATCATGATTTAGCACTTGTGGGATAAAACCTGCACCAATACCTTGAATTTTATGTGCTCCAGGATTTCCTCCAGATAAAACGGGAGATTTTTCCGGCTCAACTGCAATCGCTTTAAAATTAGGATTCCTTTTTTTGATTACTTCAGAAATTCCGGTAATCGTTCCACCTGTACCTACTCCTGCAACTAAAATATCTATTTTTCCGTCGGTATCATTCCAAATCTCCTGCGCCGTTGTTTGACGATGAATCTCGGGATTAGCAGAATTATTAAACTGCTGCAGAATTATAGCATTTGGAATCTCTTTAACCAACTCTTCTGCTTTTTTTACCGCACCCTTCATTCCTTCTGTCCCAGGAGTCAAAACTACTTGTGCACCTAATATACTCAACAACTGCCGCCTTTCAATACTCATGGTTTCAGGCATTGTAAGAATTAATTTATATCCTTTAGCTGCTGCAGAAAAAGCTAAAGCAATTCCAGTATTCCCACTAGTCGGCTCGACGATCGTAGAATCTTTTTTCAAGATTCCTTTTTTTTCTGCATCTTCGATCATTGCGACTCCTATCCGATCTTTCACGCTAGAAAGCGGATTAAAAAATTCTAATTTTGCTAAAACATTTGCTTCTAGTCCTTCAGCAATTCTATTTAATTTAACTAATGGGGTATTTCCCACAGTTTTTGTAATATCTGAAAATATTCTTCCCATAAAAACCTCCTATTATTTAATACATAAACCAGCATCATTACTTTCTACTAGTTTACCATCTTTAATATAAATTAATCTTTGTGCTTTTGCACCCAAAACAGGATTGTGCGTGCTCAAAACTATTGTAAGATTATTTCTTTTATGCAATTCTGCAAACAAATCAAAAATTTCGTTACTTTTGCTTGTATCTAAATTTCCCGTCGGTTCATCAGCAAATAAAATTTTTGGTTCAATAACTAATGCCCTAGCAAGTGCCACTCTTTGTTTTTCCCCTCCGGAAAGTTCTTTAGGGATATGATTTAACCTTTTTAATAAACCTAGCATATCTAAAACTCTAATTGCTTTATCCTTATTATATGCCACATGTGCCATATAATAAGCAAGTTTTACATTTTCCAAAACAGTTAAACTGGGAATTAAAAGAAAATCCTGAAAAACAAATCCTATTTTATTTCGTCGAACTTGCACCAATTTTTTTTCTTTAAAATTAGAAACATCTTTACCTAAAACTTCCAACCTACCAGAAGAAACATTATCTAAACAACCTAAAAGATCCAATAATGTAGTTTTACCTGAACCAGATGGTCCCATAATACTCACAAAATCACCTTTCTTTATTTCTAAAGAAACACCATCAACAGCTCTTACTTCTTCTATCCCCATAGAATATATTTTAGTAACATCTTTTGCTTTAATAATAAAATCGTTCATAATTCCACCCACCTTATCGCTTCAATTGGACGCATTGAAGAAGCTTTTAATGCTGGATAAATCCCAGCTAAAAAACCTAATATTAAAGTACCAATAAACGAATAAAGCAACACATCGAAAGTAATATATACTAGCTGACCCGATGGAACATAAGGCAAAATTTTACGAATAATATATTCAACTAAATTAGTACCTAAGATAGCAAGAATATTCCCAATCACCCCACCAATTACACATATAACTGTCGTCTCAACCCAAATAATTTTAAAAACATCGAATCGAGAAGCACCCATTGCTTTCATCACACCAATCTCACGCGTTCTTTCAAAAACTGACATAAGAATGGTATTCACTATTCCAATAATCGCAACAAAAATAGCAATTAAAGCTACAGAATTAGTCATGGTTCTTGCAGAAGAAATCAAATTATAAATAGTTCCTTTGACTTGCGCCATACTAATAATTTGAATACCTGGTTCATCAAACAAATCTTCTTCAAAAGCTGCAATCATCGATACATCTTTAAGTTTTATACCTACTCCTGTTAGTTTATTAGGCTCTTCAAAAATACGCTGTGCCGTCTGCAAAGGTAAATAAACATCATTGTCATCCTGAGTATTTGAACGCTCCCAAATACCCTGAACTTTTAAAACTTTATCTATTGAAGATATTTTTATGTCATCTCCAATTTTTTTATTCTCAGTTTGCGCAACATTATACCCTAAAATAATTTCTTCGGCTTCTTCTGATGAAAACCACTCTCCCTGTTTAAACTTAATCCAAGGTTTAAGTTCCATAAAAGATTTTTGTATCCCCATATAGACTACAAAAGCTCCTTGTCCATTAGCTTTACTTTTATCATAAAGTGTAACCTGTAATTGCGGAGTAATTTTATCTACTCTTTTATCAGCAGATATCTTATCGTAAACTGACTGAGAAATAGTTTTCAATCCGCCTTCACCTTTAAGCATTAAAATTGCTGCAGCATAAGGACATCCTTTAGCAGTCACTAAAAGCTGATAGCCCATTTTTTCAACATCATTATTCAATGAACGTTGATAGCCTTTATCAAAGCCAATTAAACTCACTAAAACCGCAACAGCAACAGAAACCGCAAATACAGTCAGTATAAACCTTACTTTTTTTCTTAAAAGATTTTTAAAAGCAATCAACCAAACATTCATTGGATCTCCACTCCTGTCCCTAAAACAATAGGATTAACTCCTTTTAAAACAACTTTTCCCTCAACTAATACTTTACTACCAGTTTTTTGTGGAATAACAAACCCAGCTGGAGCAATATTAACATTAATCGTTGCATTTTTGTCTTTTATTCTTACATAAAAAAAACATCCAGACGGACATTCACTATCAATTACGCCCTCTATTGTTACAATTTTACCTTCAAAAGATTTAGGATTACTTAAAATATCCTCTATAGAAGTTACTTTACGATTAGTTATTTCAGCGCCAAACTTCTCAGTGGCAGCGAAAACAATATTAACAAATATAAACATTACTACAAACAAACTAAAAAATCTTTTAAATAGTATTTTCATAAAGCCTCCTATTAAGTTTTTTCTAAAGCTTGCTCAATATCCGCTAAAATATCATCGATATGTTCAATTCCAATTGAAAGTCTAATAAAATCAGCAGTAACACCTGTGGCTAACTGTTCTGCTTCTGATAACTGCTGATGTGTAGTTGTCGCCGGATGAATGGCTAAACTTTTGGCATCACCAACATTAGCTAAATGTGAAATCAACTCAAGAGAATCAATAAATTTCTTTCCCGCAGCTAGCCCACCCTTAATTCCAAAACCTAAAATAGCACCTGCACCTTTAGGCAAATATTTTTTTACTCTATCTTTTTCCGGACTATTTTCTAATCCAGGATAATTTACCCAACTTACCTTAGGATGTTTTTGTAAATACTTTGCTACAGCTAAAGCATTTTCAGAATGTTTTGGCATTCTCAAATGTAAAGTTTCCAATCCTTGTAAAAATAAGAATGAATTAAACGGAGAAAGCGCATTTCCCAAATCCCGCAACAAAGTTACTCTAGCTTTAATTATGTATGCAATATTTCCCAAAGGTTTCAGGGCTTCCACAAAATTAATACCATGATAACTTGGATCAGGCTCAGAAATCAAAGGGAATTTTCCATTGGTCCAATCGAATTTTCCAGAATCCACAATTAATCCGCCTAAACTCGTACCGTGTCCGCCAATAAACTTAGTCGCAGAATAAACTATAATATCTACTCCAAAATCAAATGGTCGCAACAAATATGGAGAAACCGTATTATCCAACACAAAAGGAATTCCATTTTTATGCGCAATTTTAGCTATCCCCTCTAAATCTGCCACATTCAATTTAGGATTTCCAATTGATTCAGCATAAATAGCTTTAGTTTTAGAGGAAACTGCTTTTTCAAAAGCCTGTAAATCATTAGAAGGAACAAAATTTACTTTAATTCCCAATCTCGCAAAAGTATAATGCAATAAATTATACGTCCCACCATAAAGATTATCTGCAGCAACTATTTCATCACCAGCTTGCGCAATATTTAATAACGCTAAAGTAATTGCCGATTGCCCGCTAGAAACTGCTAATGCTCCCACTCCACCGTCTAAAAGCGCAATCCTTTTTTCCAATACATCGGTTGTTGGATTCATTAATCGTGTATAAATATTCCCGAATTCTTTTAAACCAAACAAATTGGCTGCATGATCACTATTTTTAAATTGATATGAGGTAGTCTGATAAATTGGAACAGCCCGCGACCCAGTTGTAGGATCAGATTCCTGTCCACCATGTAAAGCCAAAGTCTCTATTTTTAATTTTGCGTCTATTTTACTCATTGTTATTTCCTCCAAATTTTTTATTAAATTTAAATACTATAATTTATATTAACTTTTTTACTTTCTTCCTTTTGAATGATACTTTCTAAATTAAAAGACTCAAACGTTTTCATAACGCCTATAGCCGCTTCAGTCCAAACTTCTCTAGATATACACACAGATGCACGTTTACAAGAAGAAGGTTTTTTGGTGCACTCAACAAGGCACATCGGACCTTCTAAAACTTCCATAATATCTTTTAAACTAATTTGCCTTGGATGTTTATTTAAAACATACCCTCCCTGGGAACCACGAACAGCACTAACCAATCCAGCGTGTTTCAAAGGATTAATCAACTGCCATAAATATTTTTCAGATATACCCTGTCGAACAGCAACTTCCTTCAGAGATACAGGCCCCTTGCCATAATCTTTTGCTAACTCCAACATTAACCTAAAACCATATCTTGATTTAGTTGATAACTTTAACATTTACACCTCTTTATACAATACACTACAATTCCTATTAACTTACTAGAGATTCTAGCATATCAACTATTTTTGTCAAGTTTTTTTAAAACATACTCTAAAATTACATCAGCTTGTTTTGCTGCTGCAATAATTACCCTGGGCGACAATGCCGGGCTAATTTGAATATCCGATTTTAAATCACCAACAACAATAAAATTTTCTTTTATTTTTTTAATTTTAATTTCATCACTATTGCCTATTCCGCCTACCCCAGAAACAGAAACAATAAACTTATTATCCAACAGCATTTCTTCTACAATCATACTTTTGTATTCTGCTTTATCAAAACACTCAACCACTATTTCGCAATCCTTAAATAATTTCCCTACATTTTCTTTTTCTATTTTATTTTTTTTAACTTCTAATTCCAATTCTGAATTTATTCTTAATAAATTTTCTTTAAGCGCTTCCACTTTATTTTTACCAATCTGATCTGCAAAATAAAACTGCCTATCAAGATTAGATGCTTCCACTACATCAAAATCAACAATTGTAAATTTTTTAAAACCAACTCTTACTAAATTTAAAGCACAATTTGAACCCAACCCTCCAGCACCGGCAATTCCAATTCTTACTTTTTCAATTTTCTTTAAATTTTCTATGCCTAATTTTCTAACTAAATCATTTTTAAATTCTGCTATCATATCAACATCCAATCTTTTAAAACTGGTTGGTAACCTTTCTCAATCAGCATCTGTTTAACTTGAGCAACATTCCTCTGGTCTGCAATTTCGAATTGCGGCAAATCTTTTTCTAAATTGCTTAACTTTGTATGTCCGCCGACTTTCGTAGTTGATCCTGCAGAAAACCTAGTAACACCAAGCGGCAATATATTTTCTCTAAATTGAGCATTCTCTCGAGTAGAAACAGCTATTGATAACCTTGGCAAAAAAATTCTCAACGCACAAATTACCTGCACAATATTTTTATCACTAACAACTTCTTGAACGCTAAAATCTCCAGCATGTGGTCTTAATCTGGGAATAGAAATTCCTATATCTACATCACTAAAATTATCCTGCAAATATTTAGCATGCAATCCTAAAAAGAAAACATCTCTCCTCCAACTACTCAATCCAAGTAAAACACCCAAATTTATATTTCTAAAACCAGCTTTTGCTCCACGCTCAGGGGCATCTAATCTAAAACAATAATCTTTTTTAGGACCAGACTTATGCACTAAATCATACACATTTTCATCATAAGTTTCTTGATATAAAGTAAGACCATCAGCACCAGACCAAACTATTTGCTCATATTCTTTTTGATTGAGAGCATAAATTTCTACTGCAATCGAACTAAAATATTTTTTTAATACATCGATACAACTTTTAATGTATTCAATAGAACTATGTACTCGAGATTCTCCAGTGAGAACCAAAATATGTTTAAGTCCTGTACTCGCAATAAATTTTGCTTCTGCTTCAACTTCCAAGAGACTCATTTTCTGACGAGCAACATCATTCTTCAGATTAAATCCACAATAAGCGCACTGATTCTGACAATAATTAGATAAATATATCGGAGTATACAACTGAATAGTTTTACCAAAATGCTGAACAGTCAATTGATGTGCACGCTGCGCCAACATCTCTAAACAATTTTCTGCCTTCGGAGAAAGCAAAGCCAATAATTGTTTAATACTACCCTCATCAGATTCTACCGCATTCAAAACATCACGATTTGAAATCTGCGCAAAAGTATTCCCAAAATCTAAATCCTTATTTTTTTTATAAATATTGTAATAACTCATTTTAATCTACCTTAAGAAATCTGTTAATGGAGAAGACGCACTTGCTTCATTACGCTCACTTCCTATTCCCGCTAAATATGCTCGTCGACCAGCATTAACTGCCATCTTAAACGCTCTCGCCATATTCACAGGATCATTAGCAACCGCTATTGCCGTATTCACCAAAACAGCAGCACATCCCATCTCCATACACTCACAAGCTTGTGCCGGACTCCCAAGCCCAGCATCAACAATCACTGGCACTTTTAATTCTTTAATCATTATTTCAACCAACTCTTTAGTTTTAACTCCGCGATTACTTCCAATAGGAGCACCAAGCGGCATTAGAGCACTTGCTCCGGCATCCAACATTCTTTTTGCCATCGATAAATCTGGGCTCATATAAGGCAACACAACAAACCCTTCTTTTACTAAAATATCTACAGCTTTAAGTGTCTCAAGATTATCCGGCAACAAATATTTATTATCTGCAATCACTTCAATCTTTATCCAATTTCCGACGCCGCTTGCTTTCGCAAGTCTAGCAATACGCACTGCCTCATCAGCATTTCGCGCACCAGAAGTATTCGGCATTAAAATACAGCCTTTAGGAATATAGTCTAAAATATTATCTGTTATTGAATTTATATCTACACGTCTTAGGGCAACGGTAACAACTTGAGCACCTGCCGATTCTAATGCTGATTGCATTAACTCAAAACTAGC
>CAYQXW010000082.1:0-8013 GCA_964421615.1 uncultured Planctomycetales bacterium | reverse complement strand
TCTATTTCTTCTTCGTTAAACAAAGATTCTTCTTTTTGGCAGCTTTTAACAATATAATCTAATGTTTTTCTGCTAAATAAATATCTATATTTATTTATCACCTTTTCTTTTAAAGCTTCCCACTTCTCTTTTGATAAATGAGGTTTTGCATTCAAGTTTGTTCTAATCTCATATTTCAAATTTCTAACTATTACTGCTGTTTCATACAATAAATCACAAGCTTCATCGTCTTCAGTATAATCATTGGATAATCTGAAAAGCAAACTACCATTTTCAATTTCAGACTCATTCAAAGTCAAAACTGGAACTACAGGTTTTTGTTTAAAATATTCATAAAAATTTTCGCTTAAAGTTTTTAAGTAAGTTTCTTCTTTATCAAAACAATAAATAGTCTTTCTGCTATTCGCAAAATATTTATAATATCTATACAATAAGTGTTGAAAACATTCGTTCCTAAAAGAATATAAAGGCAGCGAACAACCAAATCTTACAAACCTATCACAAAATCCTCGGTTATTCTTGATCATTTTCTGATAACTTTTTGTATAATACGCCTGAAATTCTTTCAATAACTTTAACAAATTATCATTTTCTTCAGAGCAACAATATGGACTTTCACAAGCATATTTCAATGCTTTACAGTATTCTGATAAACAAGCTAAAAATTCTTTTTCTTCAGTATGGTAACAATTTTTAGATAACTCACGCATAAAATATTCATAACAATCCCGAGCGATTTCCCTTAAATGATCACGTTCTTGGATATATTCTTCTCTCTGCATATCTAACCATTCTAACCTTCGGTCGATATTTCTTTTTACATCGCTTTTCTTAAATTTATTATCGCTATGATAAATTGCTAAAGGAGTGAAAATATCTGGGAACATACGGAATTTTAAACATTTCAATACATCTTTATCAAGTAACGGCTTAACCCAGCTTCTAACGGTTTTTACATAACTTACAAAATCTTCCATCTCTTGTTTTTGTAATTCATTATTCTTTTCATATAAAATCAACATTACTCCAGAAAAATAAGTTATCTGGTTAATTCTAAAATTTTTAAAGCTGTAATATTCCTGGTAACGTCTCTGGATAAAATCTTTTATAGCTTTAACTCTTTTACGATCAAAACAACCATGAACAACTCCGCTCATATTTTTAACACTGCACCAATTTTGACGTCCTGTCGTATCATCGCAAGTTATTCTAGATTCAATTGATTTTGAAATATCTAAATATTTTTTCTTTTCTTTATCTTGTCTGTATCCAACAAAAACACTGAAACTTTGTTCTAATAATTTTTCAAAACTTCCCCAAGAAGTCATAAAAGTAACAAGACCATTTCTTTTTATTGGCCCAACATAAACTTCATCAGCGTCAACAACAACAAATCCGGAATAAAAATTTTTATATCTTTTAGCTGCTTTCAAACAATTAAAAAACGCAAATTCAATAGGTTTTAACTTAACAATTTTATAACTAACCAACAATGATAAATTTCTCGCTTGAATATCTTCAATCTCTTTACCCATCAAAACAACGCCTACAAAACTGTCCGTCAACTTCTTATTTGGGATAGCAACACCATTAATTAAATTACCATCTAATTTTTCAATAAACTGTTGCAATGTTATATCTCTATCCCAATCTGATATAGCACTACCAAAAGCTTCGCCACTACCAGCAGAACCTGCAATTTTATTAACAACAGGGAAATTATTAGGCAAAATACTTTTGAGTTCTTCAGATATTTCAAATTTATCTTCAGAAGCGACAATAATACAATCGATATTAGGATTTGGATCAAATTGTGCTGCAGCAATTATTTTTATATACTCTGAAATCATAGCTGAACCTTTATTAACTTTTTGAGATAACAAATATTCAGCTTGTTCTAATTTACGAATCTTTTTACGAAAACCAATATCCCAAGAAGAAATTAAAAACAACAAAAATGCAACAAATCCAATCACAGTTAATATAAACCCTTGAATACTTGCCGGAGTAATCTCTTCAAATAATGCCGTTATAGATAAATAAAATAAATATGGAAAAAGCAGATAAACAGTAAAAAGTGTCCAATAATCTATAACGCCTCCAAAATAACTGAATTTATCAATAAACCAGTCATCAGGAATCTCTGCATCTATTTTTTCTTTTATTTGTACCCCATCCTTATCGGTAGGATATAAATTAGGAATAATTTTATTGCCTAGCTGGGCTAAATTAATTTTATTATAGGCTAAATCTTTTTTAGTATTACGTGATAATACAATAACAAACCAAACAACCTGCATAAACAATCTTAAAACTCTGTAAACAACATCCGCTAAGCATTCAATTTTTTCTTTAGAAGTAAAACACTGGTCATTCTGAATCTTCAAAAGCTTAAATCCCATGACAACATGCCTGTAAACCCAAGCATAAGATTCTACTCGATTAAAAAATAATAATTCCTGAACATATTTCTGAGAAACATCTTCTTTTTCTAATTTTTTAGCAATAGCATGTACATATTTTGCCATCTCTTTAAAGAAATCTTTAATCTCGGAAACATCTTCGAATTTAATATCATTAACGGATTTCAATAAAACTCTATCGCGGATAACATCAGTAAATCTAGCAATTAAAATACTGATATCTTCTGGAGTAAGCTGTGTATTTTTTTCCAAATCCACAACTTTAAAGGAAGTATAACGGTGCTCTTTTCTTTTCGCTACATCGCCAAGCACCCACTGAATTAATGTATTTTTAAATACTTTAAAATATTGGTTAAAATTGTAGGAAGCGTTTTCATTATCGGACAAAATAAAAGATTTCTCGGCTGGCGGTGCATTTGGTGCATATTCTTTATGTAATCTATTTTGTTGTACTTTAATTTCAAGATTTTCTTTTCCACCATCTTCATTTACCGCTAATCTATAAACTTGCTGTGCGTATCGTTCTTCCATCGCCTTAGCTGTAACTTTTTCATTCGCTGCCATATATGAATTCATCATGATTCGTAACCATTCCTGATGATCATTTCTGTAAATGTTTGTCGCTACTTCTGCTTTCCTATATATATCTGCTGGTGCTTTTCTATAAAATAAATGTGTATTCCCGGTTATTCCGCATGATCCTACTGTTATATATGAATCCAAGAAAAATCCATTACCGTTTATTTTATCTTCTTCATAATCAACTACCCATTCTACAGGGCCTGCTCCTCTTAACGCAATATTTACTCCACCATTTAATCCAGTTCTCTGATCACTTGTTCCACATGCTTCTTCGAGCGGCCTTGGCATATTAATACATATATCTGCCCCGATCGCCTGTACTTTCAATGATCTTGCATCTGACTTTGGTAAATATACAAATCTTCCTTTTAAACTTTCTACTTCATTCGACCATCTCTTAAACTCATTCACCCAGAACATTTCATATTCTGGTCCACCAACAACTACTTGCATCCCTAATCCATTTAATACTTCTCTATCTTTAAATAAATTATTTAATACTTCCTTTGCTAATCCTTTATTGAAATCTGTACATAAATCTGGAATATCTCTTCTCCATGCTGCTTTTAATTCTTCCCTGGTAAATGTTTGATTTGTATCTGATACCAATAAATGGATTACAAATCTTAATAACGGATACTGACTCTTATAATCTACTATTCGTCTTACCGCCCACATTGTTGGTTTATTTAAATCTAATCGTACTCCGGTTCTTTTATATACTTCTTCAAATGATTCTTTCTTCCCGTTCTCATGGATATTCCATAATAAATTCTTATCTGTTATCAACTGCCCATTTTCTGCTTTTAATAATTCTTCAAACTTCCATGTATCTCCAGATCCATTTAATATTCCAATTACTGGTGTATTATAATCATTCCCATACATACCTCTGAATAAATCATATGTCGCAATTCCATGCTCTAAACTTACTCCATTAATGATTACTTTATCCAACCTAGTCGCTGCAAAACAAAAATCTACCATTCCGTTTGATCTTAAAAATTTACTTCTATACTCTCCTGCTTTTTCAGCTGGCACTCCGATCTGGTACATCATTCGGTTTTCATCAGTTCTCAATGCATAAGCGTTATATATCTCTAGCCCTGCTGGCACTATCGTATGATTTGTATACACTGGAACACTCTTTGTAAATTTTTCATCTGCTTTACATAACGCTGCTGCTACAACTGTATGCGCTTCATTTAAATGAATTATATCCGGCACTATATCTAATCGATTTAAAATTCTATATACTGCTTTTCCGAATACAATTTCCTGTGCATATCTATGCGCCCTGTTATCGGTGTATAATATATCAAATACTGATGAATACAATAATATATCGCGTGTTCCGCCTCTTGTTATTTCAAACGCTTCTACTGTTATTACAGGATTATTATTCATATTATTCGGATCAAAACTATCCCATGCATACACGCTAACTGCTACTGGCTCGCCCATCTTATCGTATACTCTTTTTATTACTCCCTTAGCCATTAATTCGGAATAATCGACCGATATTAACTGTCCGTCTTTATACATCTGAGAATACATCGGCTGGAACCCTATCGCATTCATCCCGATCTTTGATAACCCTTCTAACTTATCTCCAAAATATGCGCCTAATCCACCTTTAGTATTCGCATTCTGTGCATCAAACCCTTCAAACTCTGGAATATTACCTTCCATCGATAACGTAATTAATAATTTACCCATCAACTCTTTTACATTATCTTCAATCCAAGTTCCACCGTCATTTTCGATCTTCAAAACAATAGATTTTTCTGCACGGAAATAATTTGCTAAAATCGGACTATTTTTACAAATATCTCTCGTAATAACTTCAATAGTATCTAAATCTACTTCAATTCTAAACGCCTCTAATGCTTTTTGTATATCCAAACTTACTGCTCTTTTCGCCGCACCATTTTTTCTGCGTAGTTCTAAAATTTGCAGAATAGCATCTTTAATTTTTGCTACAGGAATTTTTTGTTCTAAATTTTGTTCAACTTTATAAAAACCTGTCTGCTTTGCTATTTTGGAAAGCATATCCAACTCGGATTCATCTAACTTATTACGACGACCTCTGGTAATAACTAAATCAGAAACTAAAGAATCCGGCAACTGATAACCATTCTGATATAAAGCTTTCAACCCTTTTTCAGTAATCAAAACACTTTCTTCAGAAGTTTCAACTAGCTTCTTAGCTAATAAAATAGAAATTAACTCTTCAGAGGAACGCTTAATTATTTTTTCTGAATTTTCCGCAACATTAACCTGTAAAGGAACAAAATTAAAATTATACGGAATATTTACCGTTTCAGTTTTCGGTTCAAACACAAAAGATTCTGGTATAGAAGTCCGCACAGCAAAACTATCTTTAAGAGTTCTACATTTGATAATAGAATTGATATCTTTTATAGCAGTATAAGCTGCTTGCGCTAAATTCAAAACTCCCATCGCTTCATCATACAAACCTAAAGACAAGAAAACATCCATTGAAGCTTCCCATAAAACACCTGCGGTTTTAAACTCTTTTAATTCGTTATAAAAATAAGCTGCGTTACTAAAATAAATACTTGCTGACTCTAATAATCCTAAACTTTTAGTCTCAAACGCTAAATCATTCCAGATTTTCGCTAACCTACGGTTAATATCAACACTCTGTATACCTTCAGTCTTCACATAATCGGTTATATCAATAATTTCATTCACAAGTCCTTTATAATCAATAAGATTATTGTCTTTCTTAATTTCTAAAACTCGCACATCACACAATACTGCATTCACTAAATCTTTTTCAGTTCTATAATTACTTGCTGCTAAATTTAATTTAACAAGAGCATCTTTTATATTTTTATTCTCTAAATCGTTATGCGCACCGTTTCTTAATCTACGTGCCTCTTCGAACCCGCCGTCTTCCTGTAAAGATTTATTATTTAAGAATAACTGATCCGCTAATTTTAATAAATCATTTGCATTAGGACCATTAACAATATTCTTTGCTTCTTTCTGGTCTAAAACATGGACTATACCGGAAAACGCAGCAACAACTAACCCCGCTAAACCGATATTTACCATAGCTCCTAAATATTTATTTAATTTCAAATTAACCCGGATTAATTTTTTAACTTCCTGAGCATTATCCATCGCAAAATTATTTATATCTACTGGCTTCATCGCTTGCGCAAACGCACTAACCGTTAACGCTGCAACTCCAGCGGCCATTACGGCATCTACAGTTTCAGAATTTTTAAATTTTGCAGGTTGGATAACCTGGGATTTTCTGATTGTTTTCTTCTGCTCTTTAGTCCAAGATTTAATCGCTCTATTCTGAGCTAAACTTAAAACGGATTTAATCTCTTTACGCTGGGCGGCATTGAAAAACCACATAAAAGTAATCAGTGTAACAGGATTATCCAAACTCTTAACCCAAGAAATAACCTGACCTTTGGTTAAATGATTAGATAATTCTAATGCTGGGAATAAATATTTGAATGCTCTTGTAAAATTATGGTTATAAGCTTTATCTTCTAATAAATTTATTTCTTTAACTGCTACTTTAAGATTGCTTCCACGATACTTGTTATCCATCCAGATGTTATATCTTTCTTCCTCAGTTGTCGCAAAACCACCGACTACTGCACCAAATTGTTTAGAATCTTCTTTCCCGCCGTCAGCTTTTTCTACCAATTTATCTACTAAAAGAGTATAAACTAATGAATCAACTGCATCTTGAGCTCTATATTTATTCTCTTTATTATCTTTTTCAATAGACTTAATTTCTTGTTTTAAACTATCAACAAAAGCCTGATCATTATTTAACAATCTTTCTAATTTTGCTCTTCTTGCCCAATTTAACGGTAATAAATATTTATGTTTGTTAGAAGCAGTATAAACAGCTAACACTAAAGAACTATAATATCTACCCAACATTCCTGGTTTAATTCTATTGAAATGTTTATTTAACATAATATAAAAAATTGCAAATCTGTTTCTATGACTGAATAAAGGAACAATAAACCATGCAAATGGCATTGCAATAAATAGTAATGAAAAACCAAATAATACAAAAAGCGGACTCACAAATATTGCACCATATAAAATTATACTGGAGAACCCAACAAAAGCAGTAGTACCTATTACAAATCTATCCTTAAAAGAACTTACAATCCATACGCCCATTAAAACAAAAGCAGCAACCCAAAGTAAATTAAAGAGCAATAAACTTGGAATACTCAAACTACTAATAAAACCACCCCAATAAATAATACCCATAATACCAAAACACATCATCGGCACTGACAATACTAATTGATGATGCAAACCATCTAAATCCCACCAATTTGCATCCCAAAATTTGATACTTAATCTATTCAATAAACTATTTTCATCAAAATTCTGAGTTATAAAACTTAATAAATTTGGAATTAACATAGCTAATGCAGGCAAAATAATCAAAGAAATTGCAAATACAACACCAGAACTAAAAATCGGAATAGTTGTGAAAGTTAATCCTACAAATAATAGAACTCCAACGATTGCAGATCCTGCAACAAAAATAAGAGGAAATTTAGAAAGAGTTCTTTTAGTACCACCGTTGAACCAAGTAATATTATCAAAATCTATATATCCTAAATTCCACCCCTTAGCGCTGATTGGAAATTTAGCTAAATTAGACCAACCTTTATTCATTAAACTTACGCCATAAGTACAAATAATGGAAACATAGAACATAAATGCTTTAGGGAACATTCCAATAAACTTTAATAATCCTCTCCAAACACCCATTCTTTCTACTAAATAAACAAATCCTTGAGTATTAATTGCCTGGTTCAAGAATAAACCAATGATACCAAAAACAATTGGCCAAGCAAATCCAATAAAACCGCTGAAACCTAAAAATACAACCCAGATTAAATAAACAAAATTCAACCATGGAACAATCGGTTTCTTAGTATAAAAACTTAAAGCAAATGCTAACATCATCTTCTGTCCAATATGC
>CAYQXW010000081.1:0-8102 GCA_964421615.1 uncultured Planctomycetales bacterium | reverse complement strand
GGACAGGTTATGTTGGATTAGTAAGTGCTGCATGTTTTGCAGATTTTGGAAACCAAGTTATTTGTGTTGATAATGATTTTAAGAAACTAGAAAATTTAAAAAAAGGCATTATGCCGATATTTGAACCTGGCTTAGAGCAGTTAATTAAAAAAAATTTTAAAGAAAAAAGAATTTCTTTTTCTCATAGTATAAAAGAAGCTACTGAAAAATCAGATATTATTTTTATTTGTGTAGGAACTCCGACTAATGCTGAAGGTGGAGCAGATTTATCTGCTGTTGAAAAAGTAGCTCATGAGATTGGTTTAGCTATGAAAAGCTATAAATTAGTTATTAGTAAAAGTACTGTTCCTGTAAAAACTGGTGAGAGAATTAAGCAAACTTTGGGTATTTTACTGAAAAATAAAAAAATAGAGTTTGATGTCGCTTCTAATCCTGAATTTTTAAGAGAAGGCCAGGCGATAAAAGATACATTTTATCCAGATCGAGTAGTTATAGGTGTAGAATCTAAAAAGGCAGAGCAAATTTTACGTAATATTTATAAGCCAGTTAAAGCTCCTATTGTGGTTACAAATATTGAAACAGCAGAAATTATTAAACATGCTTGTAATAGTTTTCTATCAACAAAAATTTCTTTTATTAATGCTATTTCTAATATTTGTGAGCAAGTAAATGCTGATGTGGAAAAAGTTGCAGAGGCTATGGGGTTAGATAAACGTATAGGTAGACAGTTTTTGAATGCTGGCGCTGGATTTGGTGGTTATTGTTTTCCTAAAGATTTAGATGCATTTATTCATATTGCTCAGACTAAAGGTTATGATTTTGAGTTGTTGAAAGTAGTTAGAAAAATTAACCAAGATCAGAAAAAAGCTTTAATTAAGAAAATTGAAGATGTTCTTTGGATTTTAAAAGATAAAGTTATTGGAGTGCTGGGGTTAAGTTTTAAACCTGATACAGATGATATTCGAAACTCTATTTCAATAGAAGTTATTAAAATTCTTCAATCTAAAGGAGCTAAAATTCAAGTCTATGATCCACAAGCTATGGAGAAAGCTAAATGCGAGCTGAAAAAAGTAAAATTCTGTAAAGATAGTTATGATGTTGCTAAAAAAAGTGATTGTTTAGTGATTATGACAGAATGGCAAGAATTTAAAGAATTAGATTTAAATAAAATAAAAAAATTAATGCATCAGTCGGTTATTATTGACGGCAGAAATATTTTAGATCCTGCAGAAATGAAAGAAAAAGGATTTATATATAAATCTTTTGGTAGGAGTTAATGTGAATATTTTAATTACTGGTGGTGCAGGTTTTTTAGGATCACATCTTACAAAAAGATTAATATCACAAGGAAATAAAATAATTTGTTTAGATAATCTGATTACGGGTGATAAAAATAATATTAATGAGTTTTTAACTAATGAAAATTTTAGGTTTATTGAGCATGATATCTGTAATCCAATTAAAATAGAAGAAAAACTGGATTGGGTTATGCATTTTGCATCTCCAGCTTCGCCAAAAGATTATTTAAAATATCCAATTAAAACTATTAAAGTCGGAACTTTGGGGACTCATAACTCCTTAGGGATTGCGAAATTCCATAATGCCAAGTTTTTTATGGCTTCTACTTCAGAAGTTTATGGTGACCCTAGTATATCTCCTCAACCAGAAGAGTATTGGGGCAATGTTAATCCAATAGGTCCAAGATCTTGTTATGATGAATCTAAAAGAGCAGCGGAAGCGATTATTTTTGCTTATTATCGAGAGCATAAAATAGATATTAGAGTTATTAGGATTTTTAATACGTATGGACCGAATATGAGAGTAGAAGATGGAAGAGTCGTTTCTACTTTTATTGTTCAGGCGTTAAAGAATGAACCTATAACCATATATGGAGATGGAAAACAAACAAGATCATTTTGTTATGTTGATGATTTGATTGAGGGGATTAATCGGTTTATGAATGTTGATTATCCTGGTCCGATTAATTTAGGTACAACTTTTGAATTCACGATGCTGGAATTGGCAGAAAAAATTTTAAAGCTTACAAATTCTAGCTCAAAAATTATTTTCGAACCATTACCTCAGGATGATCCTAAGCAGAGAAGGCCTGATAATTCAAAAGCAAGTAAACTTTTAGGTTGGCAGCCAGTAGTTACATTAGAAGAAGGATTAAAAAAAACTATACCTTATTTTAAAAGTAAGCTTTTAATTTAGATTAAGATTTAAATTTTTTGAAATGACTGGAGAATTAGATTTTTTATGATCAAATATTCAGTGGATGAAAAAAATATACTTGTTATAAACAACAATAATAAATCTTTTAAAGTAAATGGTAGTTTTAATATAGATAAAGATAATAGTCTTATTTACTTAGTCAATGAATCAAATGCTTGGAAAAAAGAACAAAATTTATCAGGCAAAATTATTTTTAAGGGGATTTGGCAGTTAGATAACAACCATAATTTAATTTTAGTTTTAAATGATTCAAGTAAATTAAAGTTAACTGGCGAAATAATAGCTTTAGAATCAAATAAAATAGTTTTTGAACTGATTTCTTGCGATAAAAAAAATCAGAGTAGCATTGAGACAATTTGTTTAACCGGATTTTGGAACGCAGATAAATTTAACCGTATTTATTTTTGTGTTACGAAGCGAAATCCGGATTTTTTATTTTTAGATGCAGGTTGGGTTTTAAACAACAATCAACATATTGTTTATTCATATACAAAGACCGAGTTAAAACGAAAAACTAAAGAATCAAAAAAACTTACTTTGAGCGGATTTTGGCAGTTTAATAGTCAAAATCAAATAACTTACATAATTTCAAAAGCAATAGGTTCTTTTTTTGAATTTAAGGTTCAAGTGGAAAGTTCAAGTATGTATCCTAAACAAGGAGTTGTGAAATATAGAATTGGTGTCGGAGTTAGAGAGTCTAAGCGGGATAGAATTCTTTGTTTATATGGTACTTGGAAGATTCAAAAGGATTTAAGTTTATCTTTTGAGATGGAGTATGAAAAGGGTAAAATTAGAACTTATAAATTTGCAACTCAAATAAATTTTAATCAGAGTAATAAAGTTGAAATAAGTTTGTTAAATAGCGATAATGAGAAGTTAGGTATTTATTTGATCTATACTTATGAGTTTTTAAAAGAAAAACAAGGAGAGCTTTTTATACGCCTGAAAAAAATGCAAAATGATTCTAGAATTGAAGGCGGATTTAAAGTAAAATATTAATCTTATGAATGAAACCTTTTGGAAGTTTATTGGGTTGTTGGCAGCATGTTTGACTATGTTTTCATTTGTTCCTCAAGTTGTAAAAATGTATAGAACTAAAGCTTCCAAAGATGTCAGTTTATTTACGCTGGTTCAGCTTACTTGCGGTGTAGTTTTCTGGTTTTTATACGGGTTGCATAAAAAAGATGAGATTTTAATTATTTCCAATCTTGTTACTTTTTCAACTCTTTTGGCGGCATTAATTTTATATTTCAAGTATATTAAAAGAGATGCACAGTTAAATAAATCTAAATAATGATATGAGGAGTTAATATGTTGTTGAAGAAAGATAAGATAAAATTGTTTGTATATGATTTTGATGGTGTTATGACTGATAATCGTGTTTTAGTTTCTGACGATGGGCATGAAGCTGTATTTTGTAATCGTTCTGATGGAATGGCAGTAATTAAAATTAAAAAATTAGGTCTGCAGCAAGTTATTATTTCTACTGAAACAAATCCTGTTGTTAGCATGCGGGCAAAAAAACTGGGAATTGAAGTTTTGCAGGGAATAGAAGATAAAGCTACAGTTTTAAAAAAATATTGTGAAAAATTAAAAGTAAGTTTAAAAGATGTTTTGTATGTAGGTAATGATATTAATGATTTAGATGCGATGAAATTAGTCGGGATAGGTGTTTCTCCTGCTGATGGGGATGAATCAATTAAAAAAATCTCTAAGATTATTACTAAAGCAAAAGGCGGATATGGGGTTATCAGAGAATTATATAAGATGATGACTGGGTTTTAATATAAAAGGTAATTTATGAATATTCAAATGACAGATTTAAAAGAGCAATATGAAAATATAAAGAGTGAAATAGATGCTGCTATCCAAAAAGTTATAAATGAGACGAGTTTTATTTTAGGACAGGAAGTAAAATTATTTGAAGATGATATCTGTAAATACTTTAATTCTAAATATGCAGTAGCTTGCGCTTCTGGAACAGATGCATTAGTTTTATCGTTACTTGCTTTGGATATTGGGCATGGTGATGAAGTTATAACTACCCCGTTTACTTTTATTGCGACGGCAGAAGCTATTTCGAGAGTGAGAGCAAAGCCTGTTTTCTGTGATATAGAACCAGATACTTTTAATATTGATCCTATTCAAATTGAAAAAAAGATTTCCTCTAAGACAAAAGCAATAATTCCGGTGCATTTATATGGAATGCCGGCTGATATGGGTAAAATTTTATCAATTGCCAAAAGTAAGAATATTAAGGTTATTGAAGATTGTGCGCAAAGTTTTGGTTCAGAGTTTGATGGCAAAAAAACTGGTATTTTCGGGGATTGTGGGACTTTGAGTTTTTTTCCAGCTAAAACATTGGGATGTTTTGGTGATGGCGGAATGGTTTTGGCAAAAGATGAAAAAGTAGCTCAAAAATTACAAGTTTTACGTAATCATGGTTCGGCGCAAAGATATTTTTATTCTCTACATGGTTTTAATAGCAGATTGGATACTATTCAAGCTGCAATATTAAGGATAAAACTAAAATTTATTGATCAATGGATACAGCAGCGTATTAATAATGCGGATATTTATAAAAATAGTTTGAGCGGTATTGTGAATATAGTTGTTCCTGTAGAAAAAAATGGATATAAGCATACTTTTAATTATTATAATTTAAGAGTGAAATCTGGACGGGATTTATTAGAGAAAAAGTTAAAGGATAATGGTATTGCTAGTGCTATTTATTATCCTTTGTCGTTGCATTTACAGGAAGTTTATAAAGATTTAGGATATAGATTAGGGGATTTTCCTGTTTCTGAGTTAGCACAAGAGCAGGTTTTAGCTTTACCGATGTATCCAGAATTAACTAAAGAAAAAATTTTAAAAATTACTGAGGTTATTAAATAAAAATATGAAAAAAGCTCTTATTACTGGAATTACAGGTCAGGATGGTTCGTATTTAGCAGAATTTCTTTTATCTAAAGATTATGAAGTACATGGCATTATAAGACGAGCAAGTACTTTTAATACAGGCAGAATTGATCACATATATATTGATTCGCATAATCCTGATGCCAAACTTTTTTTGCATTACGGTGATTTATCCGATGCTGAACAGATTAATAATATTATTTTTAATGTAAAGCCTGATGAAATTTATCATTTGGCTGCACAGAGTCATGTGCGTGTGAGTTTTGATATTCCAGAATATACCGGAAATGTTGTAGCTTTGGGAACGACAAGAATTTTGGAAGCGATAAGACGATGTGATAAAAATATTAAATTGTATCAAGCATCTTCAAGTGAAATGTTTGGTAGTACTGTTCCTCCGCAATCTGAAAAGACTGTTTTTTCTCCGCAAAGTCCTTATGCTTGTGCCAAGCTTTATTCTTATTCTATGGTACAGAATTATAGGGATGGTTATGGAATGTTTGGGTGTAATGGTATTTTATTCAATCATGAAAGTCCACGTCGTGGAGAAACTTTTGTTACTCGAAAAATTTCTCGTGCATTAGCTAATATTTTTTCTGGTAATCAAAATAAATTATATTTAGGTAATTTAGATGCAAAACGAGATTGGGGATTTGCACCGGAATATGTTAAGGCTATGTGGTTAATGCTACAACAGAAAACAGCGGATGATTTTGTTATTGGAACCGGCGAAAGTCATTCTGTGCGAGATTTCGTAGAAGAATCTTTAAAATATTTGGGTGTGAATATTGAATGGAAAGGCAAAGGCGAAAATGAAAAAGGGGTTATATCTGGTATAACTAGCAATTATAGTGATTTAAAATTACGCAAAGGCGATGTTATTATTGAGATTGATCCGCGTTATTTTCGTCCGACTGAGGTTAATTTTTTGCTGGCTGATATAACTAAAGCAAAAAAAATTCTTAAATGGCAGCCAAAAGTTTTATTTAAAGAACTTGTAAAAATTATGATAGATTATGATTTTAAAGCTTTGGGTTTACCAGTTGTAGGTGAAGGAATAAAAATCGGGCAAAGTTCGGATTTTAATTTTACTAGTATCGATTACTCTAAAAAAAATGATAAATCTTAAAAATAAAAAAGTTTTAGTTACCGGTGGTAATGGTTTCTTGGGATCTTTTGTTGTTAATCAGTTAAAGGAACAAGGTTGTAAAAAAATTATTGCACCTAGAAGCTGTGAGTATGATTTAGTACAAATGAACGAAGTAAAAAAAATGTATAAAGATTGTAAGCCTGATATTGTTATACATCTAGCGGCTAAAGTTGGTGGAATTGGCGCCAATCGTGAGAATCCTGGCAAATTTTTTTATGATAACTTAATGATGGGGGTTCAGCTTATTGAAGTGGGGCGGCAAGTAGGGGTTGAAAAAGTAGTTGCTATAGGAACTATTTGTTGTTATCCGAAATTTACTCCTGTTCCGTTTAAAGAAGAAAATGTATGGGATGGGTATCCTGAAGAAACTAATGCTCCTTACGGTTTAGCTAAGAAGATGTTGTTAGTTCAGTCCCAAGCATATAGACAGCAGTATAATTTTAATTCTATCTTTTTATTACCTGTGAATTTATATGGACCAGGTGATAATTTTTCACCACAATCTTCACATGTAATTCCTGCGTTAATAAAAAAATGTTGTGATGCAATTAAAGAAAATAGTAAAGAAATAGTAGTTTGGGGTAGTGGTAAAGCTACTAGAGAATTTCTTTATGTTGAAGATGCTGCTCGGGGAATAATTCTGGCGACTCAGAAATATGATAAATCTGATCCGGTTAATTTGGGAGCAGGTTTTGAAATATCTATAAAAGATTTAGCGAATCTTATTAAAGACTTAACTGGATTTAAGGGTAAATTAACTTGGGATAAATCAAAACCTGATGGACAACCCAGAAGATGTTTGGATACTTCCAGGGCTTATAAGGAATTTAATTTTAAAGCGAAAGTGGATTTTAATCAAGGATTAGCTAAGACTATAGATTGGTACAAAAAATTAATATCATAAAGGATAAATATGATAGATTTACTTAAAACTTATGTTTCTGATAAAGCGATAAAGTCTGTTAATAGAGTTTTGAAAACTAGTTGGCTTAGTGAATCTAAACTTGTTGCGAAATTCGAAAACCAATTAAATGTTAAGTTAAATTTACCTTATCCTTTGGCTTTAAATAGTGGAACTTCTGCTTTACATTTAGCTTTGGTTGTTGCTGGGGTAGAACAGAATGATGAGGTTATTTTACCTGCACAAACTTTTGTAGCTACTGGTTTAGTTATTCTTATGCAGCGGGCAGTTCCGGTTTTTGCTGATATTCAGTATGAAACTGGGAATATTGATCCTAAATCCATAGAAGCTAAGATAACAAAAAAAACTAAAGCTATTATGCCGGTGCATTGGGCTGGTTATCCTTGCGATATGGATGAGATTAACGCTATTGCTAAAAAATATAAATTAGCTGTAATAGAAGATGCGGCACATGCATTAGGAGCTGTTTATAAAGATAAACCTATCGGTAGTGTTTCTCGTTTTACAGCTTTTTCTTTTCAGGCAACTAAACATTTAACTACAGCAGATGGCGGTGCGTTGAGTTTTTTACAAAAAGAAGATTTTGAGCAAGCACGTACGAGACGGTGGTTTGGAATTGATAGAAGTAATAGTAAGCCTTCTTTTTTAGGTGAGAGGATTTATGATATTCAAAAATTAGGTTATAAATATCATATGAATGATTTTTCTGCAAGTTTAGGATTAGCTAATTTATCTGATTTTAAAAATAATTTGAAAAAAAGAAAAAAAATAGCTTCTATTTACAATAAAGAATTGAAAAATGTTCCTGGATTAAACTTATTATCTTATAAAGACGATAGAAGTTGTGCTTATTGGATTTTTACTTTTTTAGTGCAA
>CAYQXW010000080.1:0-8213 GCA_964421615.1 uncultured Planctomycetales bacterium | reverse complement strand
TTCAATATTATTTAAAATATTATCTAATTGCTGGCCTAAAAACACACTAATAATAGCTGGTGGAGCTTCATTTGCACCTAATCTATGTTCATTACCAGCTAAAGCTACAGCTGCTCTCAATAAATCTGAATGATTATACACTGCTCTCAAAACTGCAGCTAAAACTGCTAAAAACTGTAAATTATCCTCTGGAGTCTCTCCAGGATTCAACAAATTATTTCCTTTATTATCTGCTAAAGACCAGTTAAGATGTTTACCGCTTCCATTTACACCTGCAAAAGGTTTTTCATGTAAAATACAAACTAAATTATGTCTTAACGCAACTTTTCTCATCACTTCCATTAAAAGCTGATTATGATCTGCAGCTAAATTTGATTCTTCAAACATTGGGGCAAATTCATACTGATGTGGTGCAACTTCGTTATGACGAGTCACAACTGGGATACCTAATTTATATGCTTCTTGTGCAACTTCAAACATATAATTTAGAACTCTTTCTTTAATGGATCCAAAATACTGGTCTTCTAACTGCTGGCCTTTTGATGAACCAGCCCCAACTAAAGTACGACCAGTCATAATTAAATCTTGTCTTAAATTATAAAAATGTTTATCAATTAAAAAATACTCTTGTTCTGGCCCACAAGTAGAAACAACTTTCTTCACATCTTTATGACCGAATAACTTTAAAAAGTTTGTAGCACTTCTATTTAAAGCTTCATCAGAACGTAACAAAGGCAATTTCTGGTCTAAAGCTTCTCCATGATATGAAATAAAAATCGTCGGAATACATAATGTATTACCGTTTGCACTTTCCATTATAAAAGCTGGACTTGAAGGATCCCATGCAGTATATCCACGAGCTTCAAAAGTAGCACGAATACCACCTGATGGAAAACTAGAAGCATCTGGTTCACCCTGAATTAATTTATTACCTGAAAATTTTTCAATAACTTTTCCAGGACCAGTCACAGAAATAAAACTGTCATGTTTTTCTGCAGTTAAACCTGTCATCGGCTGAAACCAATGGGTGTAATAGGAAGCACCTTTTGAAATTGCCCATTCTTTCATTGCATTTGCAATTTCATTAGCTTGTTCTAAACTAATAACAACACCTTCTTCCATCCACTTTTTAAAAGCTTCAAAAGTTTTTTCAGAAATGTGTTTTTTCATTGTATCAATACTAAAAGTATTTTCTCCAAAATAAGAAGATACTTTAGGATAAGAAGCTTTCTTCTCTAAATCAACACTCTTAATACTCATTAAAATTTTTTTCCTGATACTCATTTTTTCCTCCTTAAAATAGGCTTGATTTATATTATCCCTTGTGTATTCGCTTGCAAATTTTTTCAAAATTTGCTTCGCACACTTCGGGATTTTTTCGCAGACGGCCTTTGGCCTATAAACTTACGTCGTTCATTTTATTCACTCCGTAAGTTATCTGCTCAATAAAAATAAAAAACGTTCAAAATGGACTCAGTAATTACCATAATGAACGTCTATGTTCTGTATATTATGCTTGGCACTTCACCGTGCTTAATGAAAAAATTATAACATTAATCTCAATTATTACAAGTATTTTTTTACAAATTTTGGTAACTACATTTACAAAGACTTGAACATATTATCAATATATTCATTATTTCTTGCCACAACAACAGGACACGGCGCTTTACGGAATATTTTTTCGCCTTCATCATAAAAAACTTCACTTACGGAAAAAACTTCTTTTAATCCTCCCATAACTAACATATCCGAACCGATATCTTTTACTTTATGCACTATCTCTGTACTAACATCTCCTCGTAAAATAAGCGGTTCAAAATCAACCCTTTTAGATTCTGCAAGTTTTTTAATTCTTTCCATAAACATCTGGCCTTGCTCTTCAAGCTCTTTCTGATAAATACGCGCTTCAACTTCAACAAAAACCCTGCTTTTCAATAAATCAGTTAAAACTTTTTCATTGATAACATGAATAGCATACAACTTGACTTGCAAAATTTTAGCCAAACAAATTGCATACTTTGCCGGTAATAAAGAATTAGCTGGAGTACTAATACATACAGAAATACTTTTAAAACTCATAAAAATCCTCCAAGTTAATTATCGTGTTTAGTCCTATTTTTTATCATTTTTAACATTGCAAAAGCATCACGCGCTTCCTCTTCAATACGTTCGCCAATATATTTAGCTGCCTGTTTGTAATAAGGCAGATAAACTTTTTCCAACGCATTAACTTTACGAATTGTTTTTTGAACTTCCGCTGCAATACGTAAAAGCGCAATTTTCTTTTCTGCTAATTTTATTATAACTTTTAAAACTTCTTGAAACTTAACAATAGATTCATCAATAAACAAATTTATCTGCCCTCCACTAAAATAAGGAGGATTTTCTTTTGAAGATAAACTAATAGTGGGAATACTCACTCCCATCAATCTTCTATGCGCTAAAGTTATATTATGCTTTATATCTATTGCCAAACTTATCTCTTCTACTCTTTTTCTTCCTAAACTAATTACCGTCTTATCTAAATGTTTATACGCCTGCATGATAATATCATCTAATTCATCCTGAAACCTATCCACAGCATCAACTAACATGCTTAATTCCTGCAATAAGATTTTCCTTTTTTCATCTAAAAGTTCATAACCTTCTTTAGTAAGTTCTAAAGATTTTTTTACTTTAAAAAGGTTTGTTTTTGTTGCTGCTAAATTTACTCTCATTTATTATTCTCATCCACTCTGGACTTATAATATTTATCCACAAATTCTTTTTTAATTCGCACTAATTCTTCGCGAGGAAGTAATCCTAAAATTTCCCAGCCTAAATCCAACCCTTCTTCTAAAGTTCTTCTTTCCGTCTGCCCTTGAGTCAAAAATCTTTTTTCAAATTCTTCCCCAAACTTTAGATACTGATGGTCTAATGGAGATAATTCTTCTTCTCCAATGATTGAAGCAAGCGCACGAACATCTTTCACCCGAGCATAAAAAGCAAATAGCTGAGAAGCTAATGCCGGATGATCATCACGAGTAAGCCCAGGCCCAATATTATCTTTCATTAAACGCGATAATGAAGGTAATCCTGCAACTGGAGGATAAATCCCTCGGCTAAATAATTCACGCTCCAATACAATCTGGCCTTCAGTAATATACCCAGTCAGATCTGGAATAGGATGAGTAATATCATCATTAGGCATAGTCAAAACCGGAATCTGAGTAATCGATCCTTTTATCCCTCGAATCATTCCTGCTCGCTCATAAAGACTAGCTAAATCACTATATAAATATCCTGGATAACCTTTTCTTGCAGGAATTTCTCCTCGAATAGTTGAAAGTTCTCGAAGAGCTTCACAATAATTTGACATATCTGTCATAATAACCAAAACATGCATATTTTTCTGAAAAGCTAAAAATTCTGCACAAGTTAATGCAAAACGCGGAGTAAGTAATCTTTCAATAGACGGAGAATCCGCTAAACTTAAAAAGATCGCAACCCTATCCAAAACTCCAGACTCCTCAAAACTTTTTATAAAAAATCTTGCTGTATCATATTTAACACCCATTGCTGCAAACACAACACAGAATTTTTCATTTTTAACTCGAGCCTGACGCGCAATTTGTGTCGCAATAATATCATGAGGCATACCGCTTCCAGAAAAAACCGGCAACTTCTGACCGCGAACAAGAGTCGTCATAACATCAATGGAAGTAATTCCTGTCTCAATAATATTTTCCGGATAAATTCTTGCCGTCGGATTAATCGCCAAACCGTTGATATCTAAACTGTGCTCATAAAGAGGTTTTGGCATCCCATCAATAGGATTTCCTAACCCATCAAAAACCCTGCCTAACAATTCTTCTGAAACTCCAATTTTTAAAGGCTCTTCTTTAAACCTTACTTTAGAATTATTTAAAGATAACCCGCTTGTCCCACCAAGAACCTGGACAACAGCCATACCTTTTCCAACTTCCAAAGTAACTCCCAGTTTCGAATGCCCCTGGTTATCCGTAATTTCAACTACTTCGTTGTAACCAACATTATGAATATTGCGGATAACAAAAATCGGACCGACAACTTCTTCTAATCCCACATACTCTCTTTGCCCTCGATTACTCATTTAATCCCTCTTATATTAAAAATCTAATTCACTCAACGTCTGACTAATACGCTGTGACATTTCATCTAATTTTTCTAATTCAGTTTCAGCATATTTCTGCTTCATTCTGATAATCTCTTCAAATATCGGCAACGCTCTAATTTCATTAACTGTAATACCTTTTTTAACCAATTCTTCACTTTGCTTATAAAAATCTAAAATTATTTTCAACATCTTAAATTGCTTCTTCGCTGAAGCATAAGTATCAATACTATCAAATGAAACTTGCTGTAAAAATCCATTCCTAAAAATATAACAGATTTCCAAAATTAAACGCTGCGTCGGAGGTAAAACATCCGGACCAACTAGCTTAACCACCTGCTGCAACCTTTGTTCTTTTTGCAATAATTCCATTATTGCATATCTTAATTCCATCCATTGAGGATCAACATTTGTATGCCACCATTCTTTAATCTCATCAATATATTCAGAATAACTGTCAATCCAACTTATCGAAGGATAATGTCTTGAATTCGCTAAATCACGGTCCAGAGCCCACAAACAACGTACAAACCTTTTTGTATGCGATGTAACCGGTTCAGAAAAATCTCCTCCAGGAGGAGAAACCGCAGCAATAATTGAAATTGAACCTTGAGTTTGATTTAAATTTATAACTTTACCTGCTCTTTCATAAAACTCTGCTAACCTAGACGGTAAATATGCAGGAAAACCTTCTTCAAGAGGCATCTCCTCTAATCTTCCAGATAATTCACGCAACGCTTCGGCCCAACGCGAAGTAGAATCTGCCATCAACGCCACGTTATACCCCATGTCACGATAATATTCCGCCAAAGTAATTCCTGTATAAATACTAGCTTCACGGGCAGCTACTGGCATATTGGAAGTATTCGCAATAAAAATTGTTCTCTCTGATAATGGACGCTGAGTCCTTGGATCAATAAGCTTTGGGAAATGCAACAATACATCAGTCATCTCATTCCCACGCTCACCGCATCCAACATAAATAACAATATTAGCATCAGACCATTTTGCAATTTGATGCTGAATAACAGTTTTACCAGTACCAAACCCTCCTGGAACAGCAACACAACCACCTTTGGCTATTGGAAATAATGTATCAATAACTCGCTGACCAGTAATCAATGGTTCACCTAAAGCTTGCTTCTGAGAATACGGCCTTGCTTTTCTTACAGGCCAACGCGTCAACATCGTAATTTCTTTTTCCTCATCTCCATCTATGACCACACAAATTTTATCGGTAACTTTATATTCACCACTAGCAGCAATCCACTTCACTTTTCCATTAATTCCAGCAGGAATCAAAATTTTATGTTTTATCAAACTTGTTTCTTGCACTTCTCCAATAACAACACCCGCTTTAATTTCTATCCCTGCATTAATTGCAACAGTAAAAGCCCATTTTTTTTCTTTATCAATCGGATTAACATGTACTCCTCGATTAATAAAAACACCTTCTTTTTCTTTTATCAACTCTAGCGGCCTTTGAATACCGTCGTAAATATTTCCCAAAAGACCTGGGCCAAGCTCAACATACAAAGGGGATCCTTCTGTATAAACCAAATCTCCTGCTTTCACTGAAGTAGTATCTTCATAAACTTGAACAAATGCTCGGTCTTTTTTAAGATGTACAACTTCTCCGATAAGATGGTTGTTCCCCACCTCAACCATATCCAGCATTCGTACATTATTTACTTCTTCAATTTCTACAACAGGACCAACAACACGATAGACCTTACCAGCAACCCTTGCCATTATTGCGCCTCTTTTAGTAATTCAATATAAAATTGATCGTAGTTTCTTCCTAACCTTGAAAGAAATCTATTATCATAAACTAATCTTCCATCTTTAGAGTTAATAATAACTCCCAAATCTTTAAATTCGTTTTTATTTAAACTTATAGTACAACTTTTTCCCACAACAGCTGTAATTTTAGTTTTTAACCTGTTCAGAAATTCATTTGTAAAAATAGCTTCATCGATATATGAATAAAAAATCTCAATATCACCTGTTTCAATTATTTGAGCCCCTTCAATAATTGAAGCAAAAATAAATTCAGAATATTTTGCATCCTTGCGAAAATCCAAAGCTTTTTGTTTTACAACCGCAAAAACAGAATCTACAAATTTACTTCTAGCCTCGAGTAAAATCCTCTTTTTTTCAAGATTTAAAGTCGATGAAATTTTTTCTTGAGATTTCTGTAAATCTTTTTCTAATTCAGCCATCAAAAATTGTTTTTTATTATTAAACATTTTTTCTGAATTCTTAGATATTTCATCTGCTTGTACTTTTGCTCTTTCAATAATCACTTTAGTCTCTGAATCCGCATCTTCCTGGATCTTAGTACAAATACTTTGAGCATTTTCAGAATTTATCTGTCCTAATATTTTTTCTACCATTTATACTCCCAATCCCACAAGTTCTTTCAACAATTCTGCTGCACTTTTTTTCTTCCTAATTTGTCCTCGAGAAGGTATTTCCAGAATTAACGGAATAGGATTTTCTAAAATTTTCTCTTTTAACTCCTCCGAAAGAAAATCCATAACTTTTTCTGTAATTAGAATAATGCCCATCTGCTTATCTGCTCGATAAACTTGTAAAGCTTCCAACGCTTCTTTTTGAGTAGAAGCTTCCATCGTTTCTACACCCGCAAGACGAAAACCTAGCGAACTATCTTTATCAGCTATACAACAAATATTCATTATATTTTTCCTAATATCATAATAGCGATAATCAAACCATAAATAGCAATACCTTCTGCTAATCCAACAAAAATCAAAGCACGCCCAGCCATTTCTGGTTTTTCACTAACAGCACCTACAGCCGCCGCACCAACATAAGCAACTGCAATACCTGCAGCAACAGAACTTAATCCTGTAGAAATTGCTGCTGATAAAAATGCCCAAGCTGTATAAGGCGATGCTACTTTATCTGCACTTTCCGCAGCAAATACACAATCAAGTCCACCTACAACTAAACCAATTCCGATAAAAGCTAAAATTCCACCTAAAATCTTGTGAGACAATTTCATATTTTCCTCCCTTATATTGTTAAAGGCTTAAAAATCTGTTTTCCCGATAAAAAAAACTTGGAAAAAAATTCATAATAGTTCAATCTTACTGATTGAATACTTACTACCAACCCTTCCAAAGTAACAACTAAAATATTCCCAAAAACAATTACAACCCAAGACATAAAATTTACCGACTCAACATTTCCCTGAACCATTTTTGCCAAAGTAAAAATAGCAATAAATAAACCAGTATGCGCCAAAGCAAATGCTGCCACACGAATAAAAGACACGGTATTAGCTAAATACCCCATAAATATTTCCAATAAGTTAATAATACTTTCCATAAAAGTTTCAAAAAAATGATTAAATTTCTTTTTCATGATACACTCGACTAAAGGAAATAAAAAAATCAATAAAACTCCAAATATCACCGTAGCAGAAATATATAAAGGCACACTCTCTCTAGATAAAAAAGACTTAATAACTAACCCAATCGCAGCCCAATAAATCAATCCACCAATTAAACCCGATTTATCAAAAATAGCCTTACTATAATTTTTATCTTTAAGAGCATTTACAACATTTATAATTATTCCTAAAGAAATCATACCAACACCAAAAAATATACTATATTTAAATAACTCCATAATATTATCAATAGGACGAATCCATAGTGCTTTAAACTCAAAACCAAAAAAATCACCGTAAAGCAATCCAAAAATCAAAGAACTAATCCCGCAATATAACATTAAAGTTTTAGGTTGTTTTATACGTTCACTCTTTACTATCCACCCTAAAACAAAACTAATAAATATTAAAACCAAAGCATGCCCTACATCCCCAAACATCGCACCAAACATTATTAAAAAACTAATTGCAACAAAAATAGTAGGGTCCACTGTTCCATATCGAGGAATCCCATAAGAATCTATTAAAAGTTCAAAAGGCTTCAAAATTTTACTATGTTGATATTTCACTGGAATTTCATCCTTATTCACTAGCAAAGATTCTGCAGTTTTTGATTCTAAATAAGAAACATAACTTATTTTTTTTATCTCACTTACAAAT
>CAYQXW010000079.1:0-8240 GCA_964421615.1 uncultured Planctomycetales bacterium | reverse complement strand
GAGAGTTTTTATAAGTTCTGACTGGCAGGATGTAGGTTCAAAGCCGAGTCCCTCTCACACCGATAGAATCCTGAAGACTCATTCCATCTTTCAACTCTTCTGGTTTTACTTTTAGTAATTTCACAATTGTATCTTTTACTTTTGCTTTGATATCCATACTTGCCTCCTAATAACTATTATCTGAAAAGGTGGGCAGTTAACTACCCACCCTCATTATAAATTATATGTGTGCTTCGCCTTTAGTTGCTCCAGCTTCCCATTTATTAATACCCGCCATAACATCCTGGAAACAAAGTTTTGCCAGAATATCAAAATTACTTTCCATAATTCTGTTAATTCTTCCTGGCTTTGAGAAAAATTCACGCATAACCCATGAACCTAATCTTCCCAACTCTTCGGTGCTCAAATGGTCTGTCGGAATAACTGGATGTAAAAAATCCCATTTACTAAAATCAATAGTTCTTCCATCAATCCATTTTTTCTTCAATGAAATTTTCCACATCGGAGAATTCGGCGCAGGTGTAACATATCCTACCCACAAAATATCCGGATCCACCATATCAGTAAATTCATATCTCTGTTTGATAATCGCTTCGGTATCATAATCAAAACCCATCATGATATCTGCAACAACGGCAATATCATTTTTACGTAAAATTTCAACTGTCTTTTTAATCTGCTCGATGGTAATACCTTTAGCAATCTTCTTCAACTCTTCTGGAGTGGTAACTTCAATTCCAAACACTCCGGTAAAAAGTCCAGTTTCTTTCATCAAAGGTAAAATTGATTCGCAATTAATCCAATCAATTGCACGACCTAAAGAAACCCATTTGATCGGATTATTCTTATCTTTTTTCAATTCACATAATTTCTTAACTCTCTCTGGGTTAACATTGAAGTTATCATCTTGGATAACAACAACTTTAACGCCATATTTATGGTGTAACAATTCCAATTCTTCGATAACTCTTTCTGGAGATTTTGCACGCCATTTCAAAAAATCACCTGGAGATCTTGGGTCATACTGATCCCATTCATAACAGAATGTACATGCTGAAGGACATCCTCTGGATGTAACCATATCTACAAAAGGTTTCCAATGAGTGTGTCCGACATATTTATCCATTGGAAATAAATCATAAGCTGGCAAAGGCAATGAATCCAAATCTTCCAACAATGGTTTATGTGGTCCCATCACAATATTTTTTCCATCACGAATAGTTACACCTGCTACATCTTTTAAATTCTTCTTTTTATCTAAAGCTACAATCAAATCATAAAAAGATTCTTCTTCTCCCATAACGACAAAATCAACTGCCGGATTATCTTCTAATGTTGGAACAGGCATTGCAGAATACCAAAGCCCGCCAAAAATTATTTTTGTATTTGGCACAGCAGCTTTAATCTTTTTTGCGGTTTCATTAAAATGCGCAACAACTCCGTATCCACCGTAAGAATGCAGCTGCTCACCCATAACAACAACATCAGGATTTTTTTGTTTAACCATCTCCACCATTTTATCCATTGGAATTTCTAAAGCTTTACCGTCTATAACTTCAAGCTTATCATAACCTTTTTCACGCACATATGCTGCCCAATGTGCATACAACTGATTCGGTGCAACATGCTTACCATGTGTCGCCCATGACCCTACCTTTGGCATTACGAACAAGATTTTCATTTATTACTCTCCTTTTGGTTAATAATATTAAAAGTCTACAATCAAAATATATAAAACGTCTTAAGAGATTCAGAAAAAACATTATAGTATTCTTCATAAAAATTTACATCAGCGGAATAATTAACAGTATATACCTTATCTCCTTTTAAAATCATATAACTTGTATTCTTAATTGTTATAGTATCTGCTTCATTTCTAGTAAAAACTTCCAGAATATAACATGGATAACCTAAAAATTTCAATTTTCCAACAACTTTAGTTTTAGAAAATAACTCCATAAACCATATCCCCAATCTAAAAGAAGCCCAATTCATAGGCTTAGGATTAATACCTACCGCAACACTCGCTTCTTTATCTTGAGATACAAAAAACATAGTTTTTTTTGAAAACTGAGCTTTTTCCCATCCTACCGGTGGAGAATAAGTAATATTGTTTGCACGAAAAAATTCTTCTGGTGTTTGTTCTTGAGCTAAAGACATCTGAGTACAAGAAATAATTATTAAAAATAGAATTAAACCCACTCTTTTTAACATTTTTAATTTCCTTTCATTTTCTTTTCTCCAGAGCTCCAGCTCTTTTCAATAATTCTACAATTCCTGTTTGATTATTCTCTAGTGCTTTCTTAAAAGCGATTGACCAATGTGTATCATTAACACTTACATCCGCACCTTTTTCTAAAAGTAATTTTACTATTTCGGTATAACCTTTTTCTACAGCAATCATTAATGGTGATTGCGAAAGATAACTTTTTCTATTTACATCTGCACCTTTATTAATAAACAATTTTGCTATTTCCAAATTACCATTAAGCAAAGCTACTATTAAAACTGATTCATGATAACAACCACATTGAGTACCACAATCTTCTAGTTTTTTATCTATTTGTGCCCCAAAATCTAATAATAACTTTACAACTTCAATATTTCCTTTTTCAACACTTGCTTCTAAAGCTGAATATCCTTCTTGAGGAATACTATTAAAATCTGCTCCATTATCTAAAAGCAATTTAACTATATCTATATTTTCATTTTCTATAGCAAAAATTAAAGCTGTTTTGCTATCATCTTCAAAAGGACACTGCTTCATATTATAGCTACAACTAACAACTTCATTAATATTCTCTCCTTTTTTCAGTAATTCTCTCACTTTTTCTATCCAACCATTTTTTGCAGCTTTCATTAAAGGAGTATAACGACACTTTTGATTTTTAAAATAATTCAAATCGATATAACCGTTTAACCAACCAAAAAAAAGAACAGCAAAGATTATTAATACTACAAATATTAAAACTTTCTTAATTTTTTTCATACTTTATTTAAGATTGCTTCGTCGTCTGCCGCTTCGCGTCGAATCTCCTCGCAATGACGATTTTACTTAACCACTTTAATTTAGTATTTACAAGCAAATTGTTAAAAAAAAGAAATGGTTTAAGCACAATCAAAAAACTATTTCTTTTTTAACTAACAATGAGCGAGTAAAATACTAAATTATTTAAGCCTTCTCTACAATTAAACAAGAATTAATTCCACCTCGACCGCGCGAAATTATTAACGCGTTATTAACTTTATACTCTTTAGCTTTACCGATAACAAAATTCAAATCTGCATCAACAGGATTATCTAAATTTATAGACGGAGCAATTAAATTATTCTCCATCCCTAAAATCGTAGTAATCAAATCAATCGCACCGGAAGCTCCTAACAAATTTCCATACATCGACTTTGGACAACTTACAGGAATATTTTTTAATTTCGCGCCAAAAACTTTTTTCAACGCATTAATCTCACCCAAATCCCACATATCTATCGCCATACCATCTAAACAAATGTAATCAATTTTTTCTGCAGTTATTTTAGCATCAGCTAACGCAGCATTAATACAATTTGCTAACTCTACCCCATCGGTACTCGGATTAATCCTATCCACACCATCACAATTAGTAGCATAACCGCTTATATACGCAAAAGCTTTTACTCCTCGAGATTTCACCCGCTCCTGGTCTTCCATAACCATCACACCCGCACCTTCAGCAATAACAAAACCCGAACGTTTCTTATCAAACGGACGATATGCTATTTCAGGATTAGCATTATTTTCGGAAAGTCCACCGTAAGTATTGCAACATAACAATGCATACGGAGTAACCGGAGCTTCTGTTCCTCCAGCTAAAATCATATTCAATTTATTTTTGCTTAAAACTTTTCGCGCATACCCAATTGCCATCAACGAACTCGCACGATCGCTAACCACAGTCTTACTAAAACCTTTTATTCCATAATAAATAGAAACCTGTCCCTGCGGTGCAGCCGGAAACCATGCTGATGCCATATAAGGAGAAACTGCTTCACGACCTTCCAAATACATATCACGCAACTCAGTTTCAGCATAAAGCCATCCACCAATAGCATTACCTAAAAATATTCCAACTTGATTCAAATCTTCTTTTTTAATATCTAAACTCGCATCCTGCATCGCCATTTCACTAGCAACTAAAGCCATATGTGAAAATGTATCAATCTTTTTTAACAATCTCTCGGATACATGAGTATATTTTTCTAAATCATCTATTTGTCCAGCAATATGAGACGGATATGCTGACGCATCAAACCGGGTAATTTTTTTGACAAAAGAACGGCCGGATTTCACATTTGCCCAGAATTGCCTCTTCCCAATTCCAGACGGAGCAACTACACCAATACCAGTTATCGCAATCTTTTTCATTTTTATCCACCAAACCTTTTCAAAATTAAAGAAGAATGTATTCCAGAAAAACCACTACTGGTTTTAATCATCGTATTTACTTTACATTGTCTTGCTACATTAGGAATATAATCCAAATCACACAACGGATCTTTCTCCTCCTGATTAATCGTCGGAGGCAAAATATTTTTTTCAAACATCATACAACAAATAGTTAACTCTAACGCATTAGACGCTGCTAAAGGATGACCAATCATTGACTTTAAAGAACTAATCGGTAATTTATAAGCATAATCGCCGAAAACAGTTTTGTATGCGCTGGTTTCAAAAATATCATTCATTCTCGTCGATGATCCATGTGCATTAATATATCCGATATCTGTTGGCTTCATATTTGCATCCTGCAAAGCCAAATTGATACATCTGACCATCGCATCACCATCGCCCGGTAAATCTGTCATATGAAACGCATTACAACTTGTACCAAACCCCATAACCTCAGCATAAATATGCGCGTTTCTTTTTTGCGCATGAGTCAACTCTTCTAAAATTAAAATACCAGCACCTTCAGATAAAACAAATCCGTTTCTTTTATTATCAAACGGCCGACTTGCTTTTTCCGGTTCATCATTGCGCACCGCTAAAACATTGACTACATCAAACGCGCCAAATGTTATCGGTGTAATCGGAGCTTCTGCTCCTCCAGCAAACATAATATCCTGTTCACCGTCTTGAATTGCCTCAAGAGCAAACCCTAAAGAATCAGTCCCAGCTGTACAACCAGTTGAAATTGTATTACAAACTCCTTTTAATCCATACTTTGCAGACAACTCAATAGAAGGAGTATTAAACATCGCAGCATCATATAAATCCGGTCTCACTTTTTTCGGATTAATCGGTGACTTACCATTATCCGTAACAAGCGCAAACTCTTCTTCCATATATTTTGTTCCGCAGATAGCATTCGCTAAACAAACCCCAATTCTTTTGGGATCTTCTTTTGATAAATCCAACCCGCTATCTTTAAACGCCATGTTTCCTGCAACCACACCAAACTGAACATATCTATCCATACGCACAGCCTCGTCGTGATTTAATCCCAATTTAAATGGATCAAAATCACGCACCTGTGCGGCAATTCGCGTATTAAAAATCGAAACATCAAACTCTGTAACTTTCGCCACTCCAGATTTTCCATTTACAAAACCGTTCCAAGCGTTCACCTTACCAATCCCATTAGGTGAAATAACGCCAATTCCGGTTATTACTACTCGCCGTTTACTCATATGTAATTACCCCTTTTTCTCTTCTTCCACTCTTGAAACTTTAAAAATTATATTTCCACCATCAGGACATGTAACAGTATCAATCGAATTCGGATCTTTCATAAAGAAAAACTTTGCCCCAAAATTTAATGCAAAAAGTGCAGGAAACGCAGTATGAAACGCTGCCCCGCAAAATCCTGGAATACATTTCAAACCAGTTGTTTCCCATTTATCTCCAACTTTATAACCAAAAGTACATTTACCTGCTTTTACAACTTCCAAAACCATCTTTTTAGGATTTGGCCCTTTATGATTCGGATCCTTCGGGCAGGTTTCAATCTCACCGGTATTTTTATCAAAAATTTCCGCTTTAAATTCCATCCTCCCACCGTCGGGACAAGTTACTAACAAAGATCTTTGATTATCACGGAAAGGAAACTTTGCCCCAAAACTCAATGCATAAATTACTGGGAATAACGCATGGGCTAACCCTAAACAAAAATGTTTAGGCGCATGCGTAAAATCTTCTAAAATTAATTCATCGCCTACTTTATAACCATGATAACATTCACCAAAAATATTAGTCACAGTCAATTTTATTTTTGGAAACGGAGTCTTAACTTCACTCATTTTATATCCTTTCATAGTGAATAATTATTCCTCAAAAGTTCATTGTAAAAATTTAATGGTTTGAGCACAATCAGAAAAATTTTTCGTGCGAAAACCATTAAATTTTTCAATGAACTATTCTTAAATTATTTTATAAAATTATTAACTTCCTGCAACAACTCTTCTTTACTAAAAAACTTACCAGTTTTTTCAACCTGATGCACCATCTCTACTAACTTCTGATTTAACGGCACTTCAATCTTATTATCTTTGGCAATATTTACAAACTCACCATTAATATAATCTATTTCAGATAATTTATTTTTTTTGATACTCTGTAATATCGAACCATACAAAGGTTCCTTACTTAAATTCATCATGATGCCAGTAAAAATCTTCGCAGATTCTGCAGATGGCATCGCCGTTAACTTCATTAATCTATCTAAAGGAAAATCCGGTAAAGATTCTAACTTGACTCCAGATTTATTCACTATCTCCAAACCTTCTCGCCAAATATTCATACTCACTCGGCTCACCTGCACATCCACAAACGATTCCTGCATGGATTTTCCTAAAATCGCTGGAATACAATTATTAGAATTTACAAAAACTTTCAAATATTTCATCCCTTTTATATTAGGATTTAAAACTATCGGAAAAATTTCGACTAAAGATTCTTTAACTTTATCAACTTCTGCATCATTATCGATAAAAACTTTACCTAAAATCCACGATCCTTCGAAATTATGTACAATTTTTCCTGACTCTAAACAAGTAGCACCAAACATTACAATACTGGAAATTATTTTTCCTTTTGGGAAATATTTTGCCGCAATTTTATCTGCCTGAACACCATTCTGGGTAGTTAAATGTAGTGCTTTTTTAGAAAATTCCAGATTATCTTTAATTGCTTTTTCTAAATCCTGCGATTTTGTCGCCCAAATTATTAAATCCGGCTCAAAATCAAGTTTCGCTAATACAGAAACTTTAGAATTTAATTCTCCGCGAACACCTTTTATATAAAGACCATTTTTACTGATCGCTTTAACCGCATCTGAATGTCCTAACAAAACTATATCTGCTTCTCTTTGCTTTAAATATCCTGCAACCAATCCGCCAATGGCACCTGCACCAATAACGGCTATTTTCATACTATTTGCCATCTTTAGGAAATCCGTGTTTTTTATAATCAATCTTAGATTGTTCGAAAAGTCTGATCATCATACTGTAAAACGCAGCGGGAACTTCAGAAAAAAAAGCCTCAACAACATCTTGTTCTTCAACTTCCTTAGCTTTACGATTTTTAGCTAACTCTTCAGCGCGCGCAACCACAGCATCTTCAGTTACTACACGATGAAAAATGGGGATTTTGGTAAGCAGTTCATTGAAATTTTCTTTGACCTTTGAATTCCAATCCATAATCTTTAACTCCTTGGGATTAATGAGTTTTTATGCTTCTTGGAACCTAATAGTAAAATTTTACTAATTTAATTTTCTTAATATTATACTGCGGCCGGGTTAAGAGTCAAGATTTTTAAACAAAAAAAGGGCTAGAGATGTTTTATCCCCAGCCCTTTTAATTATATATATTCTACTTTTACCTATTATACTCCAACAACGCTAACATGGTTTTAACTTGCGGATCTGTAGATTTTGCGGCATCTTCATCCATACGCATAATTTCAGCCAAACAAGACACTATTTTAGCCGCGCGCATTTTCAATTCCTGTTTTTGTAAACAAACACTTAAGAAGCGTTTAATTCTATTATTGGAAGGCGCTACACCACCATTCACTAACTTCTCTATACTTGCCCACTCCCGATTTAAATCACTAATAACAATTTTAGGCATATTTTCAATCTCTTGTATTAAAGCTTTTCCCATTGGCTGGATTTCTATTGGCAGATTTACAAAACCAATACCACCTAACTTCTTCTTTACTCCTCCATCAGCCCTTTCATCAACATTAATAAAATCATCACCT
>CAYQXW010000078.1:0-8246 GCA_964421615.1 uncultured Planctomycetales bacterium | reverse complement strand
TATTCTATTTAACTCATAAAGATAATTTAAAACTACAACATTCGCATTAGCATATTCTTTTATTGAAGCGAGTGTCTGTGCTGCCTGCTCTAATGGCTTATTTTTAGTTTTTAAATTCTCAATCCTTGCTTCTAATTTATCCTTATACGATTGTTTTTTACTTAACACAGCAAAAATTATCAACCCCACCATAACAATAATATATACGATACTAATACCTAAAATAAGCAGCTGCTGGATTTTCTGCTTAACTTCTTTTTTTACTTTCGCTTCTGGAAGAATAAAACATAAATCATCTTCCTTTTTAGCATTAACAAACCCGCTTAAAGCTGTTATCGATACTCCATTATCTATAGCTTTTACTTCTAATGCATCTTGTGTTGCAAGAATCTGAGTTTTTAAATTTAATTCCTGAGTCATTTTTGTTTCTAAATCTTTTATTCCAGTTATAATTCCTGTAATAAAAATATTAACAGTCTTGACTCCCATCAACTCTTCACGGAATGCAAGCAATGCCTGACGCATTTCCGGAAAAAACTTCAACATCCCATCTTCTGTCTTCAATAACTCATTACCTAACGATATAGAAACACTGCTAGATAATTGCTGTTTATTTACACAAATCAAATCACTAGACATCGCATCAATATCTAAAACTAAATACGCCTGCTGTAATAAAGTTTTATCCTTACAGTTAGTATTAACATAATGCACTAGCCCCTGAGAACTAACATAAATATTTTCTGGCAAAACATTGGTCGTAATAAAAGCATTAAAAATATTTCTTAAAATATCTCTATGTACAATTGCCAACAGCAACCGGCTATTACTTGTACCATCAAAACCTAAATTCTTGTACCCCCAAATTATCTCTTCTTTAGGATAAGGAACCTGTCTTATAACATGCAAGCTCAGCATCTGTTCAAGTTCACCTGCATCTCTAGAGGGAAGATCAATTCTACGTAAAGTACTTTTACTTCTAGTAAGGATCAAAACTAATTCCAGCTGTTTATTTTTCCCTATCTGCTGAAAAATTTTTTCCACTGCCGAAGCCATATCCATCATCCCTGGCTTCATCGGTTCTAAATATAAAGTTTTAGGCTCTTTTTTATTCATCAGGTCGATCAAACAAGCCTTTAACCAAATATCAGAAAACTCTAAAATTAATTTTGATTTCATATTTTATTTATCTGGACACTAAATCATTAACATTAAAAATCGGCAACAACACAGCGATAACCATTCCACCAATAACCATTCCAAGCACTAAAATAATTGCCGGCTCCAATAAAGAACTAACAATTTTTAAATCAGATTCTATTTCTTTCTCATAAGTTTCAGCAATATCCGCAAGAATATTATCCAATCTTCCGGCTTCTTCTCCAACTCTAATCATCTGCAGAAAAAATTTAGGAAAAATATTAAATTTACCTACAGCTTGCGAAAAAGGAATACCTTCACGAATATCCTGTCTAACCTGTTCAATCTGTTTTATAAAAACTGGATTACCAATTATCGGAGCAGCCGTTACTAAAGCCGATAATAATGTAACTCCACTTTTTAAAAGCAAAGATAAACTGCTAGAAAAATTTGCTAAAGATTGCTTATAAACTAAATCTTTTATTACAGGTACATTATACTTCAAATATGAAAAAAGTTTATCTCTTCCTCCAAAAATTTTTTCTATAATAAAATACCCCAAGAAAACACCTATTAAAATAGCCCACCAATAATTCTGAAACAAATGGCTTACCGCTAACAAAATCCTTGTCGGCAAAGGCAATGTAGCCTGAAAATCCTCAAACATCCCGACTAATTTTGGCATTATAAAAGAAAGCATAATAAATATTGTAACAATACCCACAACAACCATAAAAAGAGGATATGCCAAAGCCTGAGTAACTTTCGACCGAAGATCTTCTATTCGTTTTAAATAAACCAACAGTTGAGTCAATGAATCTTTTAACTGCCCAGTAGTCTCACCAGCCCTTATTATATTCACATATAATAGCGGAAAATGCCGTGGATACTTTGCAAAACATTCTGACAACTTCACACCCTCTTTAATATTTCGAATAATTTCTTCCAACAATTGCTTTTCAGCACCCTCTGAACTTTCCTGCTGCATTAATCTTAACGCAGAAAGAAGCTCAACGCCTGCCCTGACTAAACTATAAAGTTTTTGAGTAAAAAGAGTTAATTTGCGAGTATCCCAACGAGGAATATTAGTATTTATATTTTCTTTTTTTGAATTAACCGCTTGGTCATCTTTATAAGTATCAACTTCTATAGGAATAACACCTTGACGGGCAAGCTGTTCAATTGCATCTTCCAATGATGCAGCTTCAACTTTTCCCTCTAAGATATCAGTTAAACTTTTTTTAGCTTTATATTTAAAAAGCATTCCTATTCGCTTTCTACAACTCGAGTTATTTCTTTTTCATCTGTTAATCCTTGAGTCACTAAAACCATTCCGTTTTCACGTAAAGTACGCATTCCTAGTTCGCGTGCTTTTTTCTTAATATCACTAGCTGGCGCCCTAGAAATAATCATCTCACGTAATTTATCTTCAATCATCAATATTTCAAAGATTGATTGTCTTCCATGATAACCTGTACCGTTACAACTACTACAACCTGCTCCTTTACAATTCTGGCACAATAACCTAACTAATCTCTGTGCAATTATAACTTCTAAAGAAGATGCTAATAAATAAGACTCGATTCCCATATCTACTAACCTAGCAATCGCAGAAGGCGCATCGTTAGTATGCAAAGTTGAAAAAACCAAGTGACCAGTTAAAGAAGATCTGATAGCTAAATCCGCTGTTTCAGAATCACGAATCTCTCCGACCATCATAACATCTGGATCATGTCGTAAAACACTCCTAAGTGCACTTGGAAAAGTTAACCCAATTTTAGAATTAACTTGAATCTGCGTAATACCTTCCAAAGCATATTCCACAGGATCTTCAATACTGATAATTTTATTATTCGGTTTATTTAAATAACTCAAACACGCATACAAAGTTGTAGTTTTTCCACTTCCAGTCGGACCAGTAATTAAAATAATACCATGCGGCTTTTGAATAATTTTATTAATCTTTTTAAATTCATCTTCAGCAAATCCTAATTTATTTAAGTCTACTAAAATTTGGGAAGGTAAAATTCTAATAACTACATTTTCTCCGAAATAACCAGGAATAATAGAAACTCTCAAATCAACTTCTATCCCATCCTGCAATCTAACTTTTACTCGACCATCTTGAGGTAAACGATGTTCTACAACATCAAGATGCGCCATAATTTTTATTCTCGAAACAATAGCCGGCTGAATATAATAAATATCTTCCGGTAATTTCATCTCTCTTAAAACACCATCAATTCTATAACGCAAATGAACTTTTTTATTATATATCTCAAGATGAATATCAGACGTACGCATAGAAATCGCTTCACTTAAAACTTGGTTTACAATTTTAATGACTGATGCCTCTTCTGCACTTTTTTCAATATCTTCAACTTGTTCCGACTGAGGCTGATTTGATGTTTTCTCCTGCTTAGCTCCAGCAATAATTTGATCAACTGAACCAGAACCCAATCCATAATATTTTCTTATCGCATCATCAATTTCATTCTTTAAACTTAAAACTCTTTGCACCCCAAAACCTAAATGCATTTTAATATCTTCTGCAATCCAAATATCCATCGGATTAGAAACTGCAATAGTCAAAACATTATCTTTTAATTCTATAGGCATAAAATTATACCGCTGCACTAACTTTTCAGAAACAGCCTTAACAACATTCATAGGAATTTCTTTTGATCTTAAATTAGGAACAAAAGAAAGTCCAAGCTGCTCAGCCACAGCCTCCATCAACTGCTCTTCCCTTAAAGCCCCGGATTTCATTAATAACTTACCCATCATTTCTTCTGATGGAGGAGATTTAGACAAAACTCCATCTAACTGCTCTTTAGTTATGTACCCTTTTTTTATTAATATTTCACCCAGTCTAAAACTCATTTTTACCTCGTTTTTTAAAATAAACTATTCTGCCATCTTTCCTAAAGACCCTACTAAATATAATCTAGACTCGTCTATCTTATCAAAATCTCCACTCAAAATCGATTCACATCCTTTAATCGTATCTTCAAGCTGAACATATGCACCATCTTTACCAGAATAAGCAGCAGCGACAAAAAATGGCTGCGATAAAAAATTCTGAATTTTACGTGCACGGTCAAAAACAACTTTTTCTGTTTGAGAAAGTTCCTCTTTTCCAATAATAGACACTATTCTTTCCAACTCTTCATATCTTCTTAAGTGACGCAAAACTTCTTGCGCCACATCAAAATGGCGTTTCCCTAAAATGGCTGCGCTCATCATGCTAGTAGAGGACAATAAAGGATCAATTGCTGGATAAATACCTCTTTGAACTAAAGATCTAGATAAAACTATAATACTATCCAAATGCGCAAAAATAGAAACTACAGCTGGATCTGTAAGATCGTCTGCCGGAACATAAACTGCTTCAATAGCAGTAACGCTTGCATTTTCCTTAGATCTAATTCTTTCATGTAGCTGGCTTATTTCGCTAGTCAAAGTTGCCTGATACCCTGCTTCAGAAGGAATTCTTCCCAACAAAGTAGACAACTCCATACCTGCTTGAGCAAAACGAAAAATATTATCTACAAACAAAAGAACATCCTGCCTTTGATTTAATAATAATTCTGCTAAAGCGATCGCAGTCTGCGCTGCCTCAAATCTTGCACCCGGAGGCTCGTCCATCTGACCAAAAACTAAAATAGATCTTTTTAAAAGATCCGCTTTTTCAAATTCATAGAACAACTCATTCCCTTCACGAATACGTTCTCCAACTCCAGCAAAAACGCAAGTACCATTCTGATAACTAATAATATTATGGATAATTTCCAGAATTAAAACTGTTTTACCTAAAGCCGCTCCTCCCAACAATCCTGTTTTTGAACCTTTAAAAAGAGGAAACAACAAATCTATTATTTTTATTCCAGAACATATCATTTCAGTTTTTATTTCCGAGCCTTTAACAATTTTTAAATCTGCACGATTTACTCCTGCATGTACTGGAATAACTTCTTCTCCAAAGTCAATCGCGCCTTTATGATCAACAGGCTGTGCTAATACATTTAGAACTCGCCCATATAATTTTTCAACTTCAACAGGAATAACTAACCCTTTATTATTCACTGTTACTTCCATATTTCTTCCTACTCCATAGGTAAAATCTAAAGCTAAACACCTGCAAATATTCCCTTTCCTATGCTCCACTACTTCTAAAACAACATCTGGAGCGTTAGGCACTTTAACACTTAATAAAGCATTAATCATCGCCAACTCTTCAATAGAATTAAACGCCACATCAACAACTGAACCATAAACAGCGATAACCTTACCTTTTACACTCATAAATTAACCTCTTGCCTGCAATCTTGCAGCTACAATTTCTCTAATAGTTTTATCAGATAAACTATGTAAATATTTAAAATATTCTAACTTTAATTTCTGGTTAAGCCGAACAAGCTCTTTACTACTTTCTTCCAAATGCATAATACGCGCGGCATATTCAGATAATTTACTTGAAAAAAATATTTCATATAATTTTGATGAAAGCCATAGTTTGACAAAATTTTCAATAACTCTATTTGCCGTTGGCTCAATAATTAAATCTGTTATATCTTTTTTTGAATCCGGCAAATGCAACGGAAATAAATCTTCAGCTTCAACCTGCTGTGTAGTTAAACTAACAAATTTAGCATAAATAACACAAACTTGTGAGATTTTATCTTCTTTAAATAATTTAAATATAATATCCCTAATCACTTCAATCTGAGAAAAATCCATCTTATCACTTACAGCCGGAAACCCCTTAAAAGCCATTCCTCTTTCTTCTAAATATCCTTGGCCTTGTTGTCCTAATACAATTACAGTATCGCGAGCCTGTCTCTTCGATAAAAGCTTATCAAGTAAAAATGAATTTAACTCTCCTAAAAACCCTTCATCCGAACTCACTAATATAAGCGCAAAGGGAAGCTCTTTTTTCGGAGCCAAAAATTTATTCTCTGAAGAAAATTTAGCTAAATACGCAACTGCCTGCTCTGCTTCTGTAATAAATCTTGTAAAAGGTTCTCTATTATTTCTAAACTGATTAAACTGAACAGTCGCAGCTAATTTCATAACTTCAATAACATCGCCTAAATTCCTATTTAAATCTAAATTAGAACGCAACTTCGCTATCGGTATCATAAAAAATTATAAAGGAGTACTTTCTCTTAAAAAATCATTAATAATATTATCTATCTGTTTTTTCATTTCAGCATCCAACTCTCCAACTTGTTCAATTTTCGCCAACAATTCTGGATCTCGTCTAGAGAAAAACCCTAAAAAATGTTTTTTAAAATATTGCACTTTATCAATAGTAATAGCTTCTAGAATTTTTTTATTAAAAGTATAAAACAATAAAATTTCTTCTGCCAATGACACAGGGACATGATTATCTTGAGTTAAAAATTCAGTCAAAATCTTTCCTCTTTGCAACTGCTGCAAAGCTTCTGCAGAAAGTTTAGTTCTTAATCGCGTTAATCTCAATAAAGATCGATACTGAACATATACATACCTTAAACCTTTAGTAAGACTACGAATAATAGCACACTGAACTTTATTACCAATACGAGAAACAGACAACTCAATATCTATTGCTGGTCTAAACCCTTCTTGAAACAATCCTGAGTTCATGTAAATCTGACCATCCGTCATAGAAACTAAATTAGAAGGGATATAACCTGTTATATCTCCCTGCAAAGTTTCTGCAATCGGTAAAAATGTCATTGTCCCGCCACCAAACTCTTTTTTTAATTTCCCTGCCCGTTCCATTAAAGAAGAATGTAAGAAAAAAACATCGCCGGGATAAGCTTCTCGGCCAGGAGCTCTTTCCATAAGCAAAGACATCTGACGATAATTCCAAGCATGCTTCGTTAAATCATCAAATACTACTAAAACTCTTTTCCCGTTGTACATAAAATACTCACCAAACGCAGATGCACTATAAGGACAAATATACTGTTCTGCAGCAGAACTTCCCGCAGAAGCACAAACTGCTAAAGTATATTCCATCGCCCCTTTTTGCTGAAACAATTGCATTGTTTTTTTAAACGAAGAATGGTTACCACCGATATAACAATAAATACAAATTACATCTTTGCCTTTTTGGTTTAAAATCGCATCCACAGCAACACTAGTTTTTCCTATTTGCCTATCTCCAACAATTAACTCTCTTTGTCCATGCCCAATAGGAATAACCAAATCTATCATCTTCACTCCTGTTTGCAAACTTTCACAAACAGGTTCTCTCTCCATAACACCTGCTGCCTGTCGGAAAACTGGATAATAATCAGAAGGAGCAATTTCATCTATACGGTCATCCATCGGCCGCCCTAAAACATCGATAACCCTTCCAATAAAAGTATCACCTACAGGAATTTGTAAAGGAAGACCTTTACTATAAACAGCATCTCCAACTTTAACTTTATTTTCATCTCCAAAAATAATCCCCAGAACTGATTCAGGAGTAAATTCAACAACCATACCTTTTAAAGAATATTCTCCGATTTCAATCATCTGGCCATAAATACAATTAGGCAACCCGCTGATTTTAATAATACCTTGCTTAACTTCTTGTACCTTACCTACTTCTCTAACTTCAATAGAAGATACAAACATAAAATTTACTCTCCAAGTGCGGGTTTCATTAAAGATAAGACTTGTCGCAATCTGTTTTTGAGGGTTCCATCAATTACCAATCCTTCTAACTCTAGAATAAAACCACTGATAATTGCAGGATCAACAGACTCTATCAAATTAGGTTTAAAACCTAATTTTTCCGATAATATTTTAATAAGCTTTTGCTTTTGAGGTTCTAACAAAGGGAAACTAGATGTAATTTTAACCTCTTTAGCAGCTACAGAAAATTTTTCTTTCGGTAAATTTTCCAATTCAAACAAAATGTCATTTACAAATTCAGATTGTAAATTATGTCTATTCTGTTCAGTAACAACCTGCTTAATCAACTCTACAGCTAAATCTAAACTTTGCAACTGAGCCTCTTTATGATATTTTTCTTTAGTTCTTTCTAAATCAAATTTCCCCTGCTCAATAATTTTATTACACTGCAAACGAGATTCTTCCTGCATTTTTAACTTTATTTGAATTGC
>CAYQXW010000077.1:0-8272 GCA_964421615.1 uncultured Planctomycetales bacterium | reverse complement strand
CTCAACCGTATTAATGTTATTTGCAAAAGAAAAAAGATTTTCAGAATATCCATCGTTATACTGTAACGCAGCCTCTAAATAAATTCCTTCTTTTTCTTTTTCCAGATATATAACTTTATTATGCAGAGGAGCTTTTGTCTTATTTAAATATTCAACAAAAGAAACTATCCCGCCGGAAAATTTAAACTGGGCTTCTTTTTCAGCGCGATCATCTTTAATATTTATTTCTAACCCTTTATTTAAAAAAGCTAGCTCTCTTAATCTATTAGCTAAAACATCATATGAAAAATCTATAGTTTTTGTAAATATTTCCTTGTCTGGTTTAAACGTAACTTTTGTTCCCGTTGACTTCGCTTTACCAATTACGGTAAGCTTAGTCATGGTTTTTCCTCTCTCATATCTTTGATGATAAACCTGTCCATCACGTTTAACTTCAACTTCTAACCATTCAGATAAAGCATTAACACAACTAACACCTACTCCGTGTAAACCGCCGGAAACTTTATAAGAATCATGATCAAATTTTCCACCAGCGTGTAATTTAGTTAAAGCAACTTCAACTGCTGGTTTTTTTTCTGTTTTATGAATATCAACAGGAATTCCTCGACCATTATCAGTAACACTTAAACTTCCATCTTCGTGAATTACTAAATCTATTTTTGTACAAAATCCTGCTAAAGCTTCATCAACAGAATTATCTACAACTTCAAAAACCATATGATGTAACCCTCTAGCATAAGTATCTCCTATATACATAGCTGGTCGTCGTCTAACAGCTTCAAGTCCTTCTATAACTTGAATAGAACTAGAATCGTATGATTTTTCTTTTACCTTAGGATCTTCCGAGTTTATATCTTTTTCTTCTTTATCTTTCATATTTTTCTCATTGAACTTCGAATTTTAATTCAATTTCGGGTTAAAGGAATTTAATTTTACCACTTATTTATATGTTTGCAATATTTTTTATTTTGATTTTTTAAAATCACCAATATAAAATTTAATATCTTTAATATCTTTTACATCTTGCTCTAACCGAGTTAATAATCTTTTTTTTTGCATGTTAAAGTGATACATCCAATTAGAAGAAGTTACTCTTATGCCTAAAACTCCCTTACTAAAATAAGCATATTTTATATGCGGCAGTTCTTTTTCTGTAAAAGTTTTAGAAAAAATTTCTTCTAGTTTTTCTATCGTAAAATTTTCTCTTTGCTTTTTAAGATTACCAATTAATGTTTCTATGGTATTTTTTATATGCTCCATAAATTAACTACCTAAAGCTGGTCCTTCTTCACGTGGACGCATAGGCAAAACTATGTACACATATCCATCATTACGAATTACTCCCGGTTTTTCGCTACCATTTACTTCCAATTCTACTTTCTCTGTTGTCAATGTTTTTAAAACATCAACAATAAAACCCGGATTAAACCCTACTACCATTTCTTTCCCAGAATAATCAACCTCAACTTCTTCTCGTGATTCACCAATGTCAGGCGTAGACTTAGAAATAACTAAATTATTTTTTAAAATCTCGAACTTAACTGCTTGGTAATCAGGGGTTGAGAGCAAAGCTGCCCTCTTAACTGATAATAAAAATTCCGCCCTATCAACTTTTATTTTATTTTCTGAAACTGGAGGAATAACTTGCTGATAATCAGGAAAATCTCCTTCAATTAATCTCGAAATAATTATAACTTTTCCAAAATCAAACATTATCTGATTTTGTCCAGCAACTAAAGAAACGGATTCATTATCATCTTTTAAATTTCTTAACAACTCATGGATTGTTTTAACCGGAACTATAACTTTTATATCTTTTGTTACAGTTTGATTTATTTTATTTTTACAAATTGCTAAACGTTTTCCATCAGTTGAAACAAAATTTAATTTGTCTTTTGTAATTTCAAATAAAATACCGTTTAAAATATATCTTGTCTCATCCATTGAAACAGCAAAAACAGTTTGATTTAACATTTGTTTCAAAAATGATTGTTCTAATTTTATAACTTCTTTATCTTTAAATTCCGGCAGCTTAGGAAATTCTTCTCCTGGCAATCCAACAATCTTAAATTGGCAATGCTTATTTTCTATAATAACTAAATTATTTTTTTTAGTATTTATCTCTACTAATGCATCTGGTAATTCTCTAATAATGCTACTAAACCTCTTGGCTGGTAAAGTTATACAACCTTGTTCAACTATTTCCACAGGTATTACACAAGTTATTCCTATATTCAAATCTGTTGCTGTTAACTTTAAAGTATCCTTTTGTGTTTCTATTAAAAAGTTTGATAATATAGGTAAGGTTGCTTTAGAACTTATAACATTTTGTATAGTCTCAATTCCTTTCAATAAAACATCTTTATCCACTTTAAACTTCATTGTTTCTCCTTCTTACTATTATTATTAATATATTACAATCTTCATATCGTATTGATAGTAATATACTTAAATTTCTGTTGAAAACTTTGTAACAATTTTATTTCTAACAAGTTACCGTAATAATAAACTGTTAAAAACTCTGTATATTACTGTTGAATGATTTGTGTAATTCGTTTAATTTTATCTTTTATTAATTGATTATTATTATATTCTTCTTTAATTTTACTATATGAATGTAATACTGTCGTATGATCTTTACCACCAAAATAACTTCCTATTTCTGGAAAAGATAAATCTGTCATTTCTCTACTTAAGTACATAGCTACTTGTCTTGGCAATACAATATTTTTATTTCTTTTCTTTGATTTAAAATCTTGAAGCGTTATTCCAAATTCTTCTGCAACGCATCTTTGAATAAAATCTACTGTAATTAATTTTTTAGGTTCTTTTAATAAATCTTTGAGAACTTCTTTAGCTAAATCCAAAGAAATAATTTTTTCTTCGAGTAAAGAATATGCCATAACCCTTACTAATGCTCCTTCTAATTCTCGAATATTAGTTTTAACTAACTGGGCAATAAAAAAAATAACATCATCTGGGACTGAAACAGGTTCTCTTTCAATTTTTTTCTTTAAAATTGCAACGCGAGTTTCTAAATCTGGCGGTTGAATATCAGTTGTTAATCCCCAACTAAATCGAGAAACCAATCTTTCCTGAAGATTATTTATTTCTTTAGGTGTTCGGTCTGAGGTTATAATAATTTGTTTATGTGCGTCGTATAATGCATTAAAAGTATGAAAAAATTCTTCTTGTGTGGACTCTTTTCCTGCAATAAATTGGATATCATCAATAACTAGCAAATCAACATTGCGGTATTTTAATCTAAATGCTGCGGTAGAATGATGTTGAATAGCTTCAATTAATTCATTTGTAAATTTTTCACTTGTTAAATAAGAAATTTTTAAATTCGGTTGTTTACTTTTTATATGATGGCAAACAGCGTGCATTAAATGTGTTTTGCCAAGCCCTACTCCCCCATAAATAAATAAGGGATTGTAATTTTTTCCTGGAGCTTCAGCAACAGCTAAACAATAAGCGTGAGAATGTCGATTGGAAGAACCTAAAACAAAATTTTCAAATGTATATCTCGGATTCAAATTTACATTACTTGTTGATGTGTTAACAACTACTCTTTCTTTTAAGCTTTCTTGAGTAATTTTTGTAGGCGGAGGAATTACTTGAGCTGTAGGTTCTTTGTTTGTAATTATTGTTAACCCGATATCTTTATTTGATATTTGTTTAATAACCTCTAGAATTACAATTTTATAATGTTTTTCTATCCAATCTCTAAAAAAAGCATCCGGGGCTTCTATAATAACATCTGAATCTGTTTTTTCTTTGAGCTTTAAAGGAGGAATCCAAGTTGAAAAAACAGTTTCTCCCAATCGGGTTTTCAACAGATTCTGTGTTTCTTGCCAAAATGTTTCTATCTCAGACATAGGACTTATTCAGTATTTCCACAGGTTATGCACAAAGTGGATAAAATTGTGGATATCTTTGTTTTTTGAGAAAAAAATTCCCATCAATATTGGTTATTATACAACAATTCACAAGGCAGTCAATAAAAATAACGCAGAAACAAAATGCGTTAAAAATAAAAGAGTTGTAAATATTTTGTTTATTAAACTTGACCGTATAAATTTTGTATGTTAAAATTCTAAAACATGTGTAACATCAAGTGTTGACATAAGTTTTATTTGTGTTATAATAAAAAAACTTAAAATTTTAATGAGGAGTTAAAAAAATGAAAAAACATTTAACAACACCATCTAATATTGTTGGCAAAAGAAGCCAGGGGTTTCGTGCTAAAATGGCAACTAGTGATGGAAGAAATGTACTGTCTCGTCGTCGAAGAAAGGGCAGAAAAAAACTTTGTATCTAAGTTTAAAAAAATTGGCGGTAGGACTTATTAAATTTTATCAAAAATTCATAAGTCCTTTTTTGCCTTTTTGTTGTCGGTTTTATCCGACATGTTCGCAGTACACAAAAGAAGCAATTATTAAATACGGATTTATAAAAGGAGGATTAAAGGGAGTAAATAGGATTTGTCGTTGTCATCCTTTTTCTAAAAGTTCTGGATATGACCCTTTGATTTAATATGGAAAAACGTTTATTTCTAGCGGTAGGATTATCTTTTTTAGTTGTTTTTGCTTTTTCTAAAATATTTCCTGTAAAGGAAGATTTAAATAACGTTAATCAAACAGTAACAAATGGCGAAAAAATAACAAAAGAAGTTATAGAAGTTAAGAAGATAGATAATACTCCTTTAAAAGTTGATAATGTTTGGAGTTTAAGTAGTGAAAATAGAGTAGTGAAGTTTTTAGAGCCCCAATCTGTTATTGGTGAAGTTAAATTTCCTAAATATCAGGGATATGATTATTTACTGGCGAATTCGTTATTATTAGAAAATCAAACCGGAAATTATATCCGACAGAATAGTAGTGATGAGAGTGTTAATTATGTATTCGAAGATAAAAATAAGGTAATTACCAAGAAAATTAGTTTCTCTAAGTCTAGCTATAGCATGGATTTAGAGATAAAAATTAAAAATAAATCCACTGGATCTTTAAAAGAAGACTTAGCTATTGTTTTAGGGACTTTGGATTTTGTTGTTAGTCAACATGCTGCTTCAAGTCAAGCTAATCCTATAAAAGATTTTATTATAAGTACTAAAGACGAGGTTGTGTATCCTAATCCAAAAAAAGATTTTGTTTTAGAAAATGTTAAATTTCTAGGGTTAAGAGATCGATATTTTTGTACTATAATTCAACCCGAAGAAGGAAATTTTGCTGGTTTTGTAAGAAGTTTAAATAAGGATAAGTCTGAAATAGGTATTATTGAGAAAAATGTGGAAATTGCTGTTGGAAAAGAAGTTGTAAGAAAATTTTCTTTATATCTTGGGCCACAAGATGTTAAGTTAATAAAGCAGGTAAATAAAAATTGGGCATCTATAATTTATTACGGAAAATTAGATATAATTGCTCAAATTTTAATGTTTTTATTAGATATTTTTTATAAAGTTACTAGCAATTGGGGTGCTGCAATTGTGATCTTTAGCATTGCAATGTATATAATTCTTTGGCCGTTATCTTATTTGCAAATGAAATCTATAAAAGAGATGCAATTAATCCAGCCTAAGCTTGAAGAATTAAGAGTAAAGTATAAAGACGATCCGCAGCGTTTTACTAAAGAACAAATGGTGTTATTTCAGGAACATAAAATTAATCCTTTTGGGGGATGTTTTTTTCTACTTTTACAGATACCAATTTTTGTAACTTTATATCAGGTTTTGACAAGAACGGTTATGTTGAAAAACTCTAAGTTCTTGTGGATCAATGACTTAACAATGCCAGATCGTTTATTTATGTTGCCTATTAATTTGCCTTTATTGGGAAATGAAGTTAATTTATTACCTATTTTAATGTGCGTTGGAATGATGATTCAGCAGAAAGTGACTTATGTTCCTCAGGGAGCTGGATCAAATCAGGACCAACAAAAAATGATGATGTGGTTGATGCCGATAATTTTGTTATTTGCTTTTTATAGAATGCCATCGGGAGTAAATCTTTATTGGGTAATGAATAATATTTTAATGTTGGTGTATCAGATTAAAGTAGTAAAATTTAAATGATTATTAAGGCTAATAAGATTGAAATAGAGGCGGGATCTGTAGAGGAAGCTATTAAAAAAGCTCTTGATGTTTTAGGCGTAAAGAAGGATCAGGTTAAGATAGAAGTTCTTTGCGAAGAAGAAAAGGGTTTGTTTGGAATGGCGGGAGCTAAATTAGCAAAAGTCAGAGTTACTTTAATAGAGAAGATTGATTAGTGTTACACGTGAAACTAGCATTAAAAAGTGATAAAGGACTATTATGGGTAGAGTAATAGCAATTTGTAATCAAAAGGGTGGGACTGGAAAAACTACTTCTGCGATTAATATATCTGCCTATATGGCCTTGTTTAAGAAAAAAGTTCTTTTAATTGACTTAGATCCACAGGCTAATGCTACTAGTGGAGTAGGAATTAATAAGCATGATGTAAAAAAAAGTACTTACCATGTTCTTTTAGAAGAATCTGAGCTTAAGGATGTTGTTATTCCTAGTCAGGTTGAGAATTTATTTGTAGCTCCAGCTAATTTAGATCTAACCGGAGCAGAAGTTGAGCTTGTTGGCACTTTGGGGCGAGAGTTTAGGCTTAAAAGAGCTCTAATTAAAGAAAAAGATAATTACGAGTATATAATTATTGATGCTCCGCCGTCTTTAGGGTTACTCACGATTAATGCTTTATCTGCTGCTGATGCAATTATGATTCCGGTTCAGTGTGAGTATTATGCTTTGGAAGGACTGACTTTATTGATGAATACTTTTAATTTAGTGCGTAATAATGTTAATCCTAATCTTGAAATTGAAGGCGTAATCCTTACAATGGCAGATTTTAGAACTAATTTGAGCAAAGAAGTTATAAAAGAAGTAAAAAGTCACTTTAAAGGCAAGGTTTATAACTCTGTAATACCTAGAAGTATTAAATTAGGTGAAGCTCCTAGTTTTGGCAAGCCGATATCTGTATACGATAGGCAAAATATTGGTGCTCAAAAGTATGAGGAGCTAACACTAGAAATTTTAAAAATGTCCAAATCTGAAGAAAATGTCCAATTGGACAATAATACAGAGACTAATATTTCCGGTGCTGAAAAGCCAGGAACTAGCTCTGTAAATTTGGACATTGATGAAAAGACTAAAGAAGTAAAGGAAAACTTATAATAACAATTTGGACATTAATTTCTTAGAGTAAAGTAAATATAGAAGTAATAATAATTTGGACATTAAAGGTTTTAAGTTAAAAGAATGTCCAAATTTAAAATATAGAAATAAAAGCATGAATTGGACATTGATGAATGTTTAAAATGGAGGATTGATGGAAAAAAAGGCTTTAGGAAGAGGTTTAGGAGCTTTAATTCCGGAAGTAGATAAATCAATACCAATTTCTTCGATTAATAAAATTGTTGAAGAGGGGGTAACTTCTTTACCGATTGAAAAAATTAGGCCGAATCCATATCAGCCGAGAGAAGATTTTAAGGTTGAAGAGATGCAGGATTTGGTAAATTCTATTCAAGAAAAAGGAGTTATTCAGCCAATTCTGGTAAGAAGAAAAGGTGACAGTTTTGAGTTAATTGCTGGGGAACGTCGTTTAAGGGCAGCAAAAGAGATTGGGTTAAAAAGCATCCCAGTTGTTATTAAGGATGTAGATGATAAAGATTCTCTAGAGTTGGCTTTAATTGAAAATATTCAGCGTCAGCAATTAAATACAATTGAAGAAGCGCGAGCTTATCAGTATCTTGTTGATAAGTTTCAAATGACACAAGAACAAGTTTCTCAGGTTTTAGGAAAATCTAGGGTTGCTGTAACAAATACCCTGAGAATATTAAAGTTGCCTTTAGAAATTCAAGATGAAATAAAAAATAATAGAATCACCTATGGACATGGAAGAGCTCTTTTAGAAGTTGAAGATATTAACAACCAAAGAAGATTAGTGCAGCAAGTTATTGCTAAATCATTGTCTGTGAGGGAGTTAGAGAATTTAATCAAGAATTTGAGACCTAAAAGCAATAAGATTATGGGCAAAGGCATTTCTAAAGATGCTCGTATAACTTTTTGGGAAGAAGAATTACAACAAGTTTTTGGTACTAAAGTGAAAATTCAGAAAAAGAAAAAAAGAGGGCAAATTTCTATAGAATTTTATTCAGAAGAAGAAATGGATAGAGTTATTAAAAAGTTGAAAGGAGAAAACATCTAATGAGTCAGAATCAAGCTGTCTTAATATTAATTAAACCAGAT
>CAYQXW010000076.1:0-8287 GCA_964421615.1 uncultured Planctomycetales bacterium | reverse complement strand
ACAGATGCTAAAGGTACATTTTGGTTGATTACTATTACTGTTTCTGAAGGAAAGAAATTTTATGTAGGAGATTTAAGTATTAAAGGTAACCAAGATGTTTTAGAAAAAGATATTTTAGCTAAGATTCAACAGTCAAAACCAGGTAAAGTTTTTAGTCAAGAATATTTGAAACAAGATATAATGGAAATTCAGAGTTTATATTTTGATAAAGGATATATTTCTGCTCGGGTTCAGGAAACTACAACTTTAAATGATGAAAATCAGAGAATAGATATAACTCTTAACGTTAAAGAAAATGAAGTGGCTTATGTTGAAAAAATTAAGATTAAGGGTAATGTTAAGACCAGGGATGCTGTTATCCGTAGAGAGTTAAGAATTAAACCTGGTGATAGATTTGATGGTCAGAAATTAAAAAGAAGTAAAGAAAGGTTGCAAAATTTAGGTTTCTTCGAAGAAGTAGGTTATGATACTGAAGATACCGAAGTTTCAAATAAAAAAGATTTAATAGTAGAAGTTAAAGAAAGTAAAACCGGGCAGTTTAGTTTTGGCGGTGGATATAGTACGGTTGACCAGTTTGTTGGATTTGTAGAGGTAGAACAGAAAAATTTTGATTGGAAGAATTTCCCATATTTCACTGGTGCAGGACAGGATTTAAAATTAAGAGCATCTTTAGGATCTTTAAGTAATGGATATGAGTTAAGTTTTACTGAGCCTTGGATTTTTGATTATCCAGTTTCTTTTGGTTTTGATATTTATAAAAATACTCATGAAAGAGATTCTGATGTTGGGTATGGTTATGATGAAGATATCACTGGTGGCGATTTAAGACTATCAAAAGAATTTGCTGAATATTTGACAGGTAGTATTAAATATACTTATGAATCAATAAAGATTGCCAATGTTAATGCTGAAGCTTCACGAGATTTGAAAGATGAAGAGGGTAGGAATGCAATAAGCAGTACAGAAGTAGGTTTAACATTAGATACAAGAGATAATGTTTTTGAACCTAAAAAAGGCGATGTATTATCTGGTTCTTTACAGTTTGCTGGTGGTCCAATTGGTGGAAATAGGGATTTTTGGAAATTTTATACAAGAGGTTCTCATTATTGGAATATTGTAGGTCCATCTGTTTTAGAATTTAGAGTACGTGCAGGTATTGCAGATACGTATGATAATACAGATAGAATCCCAATTTATGAAAGATATTTTGCAGGTGGCGCTAATACTGTTCGTGGGTATCGTGAAAGAAAAATTGGTCCGATTGATTCAAGTTCTTCCGATCCTTTAGGTGGCGAATCGATGTTGATTGGCAATATTGAATATACATATCCAGTATTAAATTTCTTGAAATTAGCAGCATTTTATGATATAGGTAATGTTTGGGCTAGGTCTAGTGATTTTGCTGGCGGTGGTTATAAATCAGGTGTTGGTTTTGGTTTTAGGTTAAAGACCCCAATAGGTCCAATTATGTTGGACTATGGCATTCCTTTAAATAAAGAATCTGGTAAAGATACTAAAGATAGTGGACGATTCCACTTCAGTATGAGTCACGGATTCTAGGTAGAAAAAATAAAAAATTTTACTTACTGTTAGTTTTTATGGAGGTTAGCTTACAGCTAATTTTCCAAAAAATTTAGCAGAGAAAGGTAGAGGAGGAGAAATGAGTAAGTCTGGGTTATTTTTGGCTTTATTAGTTATGGGGGTTTTAGTTACTGGTTCTGTTTATGCTGCTGATAAGTTCGCAACAATGGATGTTGCCCGGACATTTAGTGAGTATTACAAAACAAAGGATTATGATAAAGTTTTGGGTGACAAAGAAGGTTCTTATCAGTCTGAAAGAGAAAAAATGATTAATGATGTAAAATCTCTTCAGGACAAAATGAATTTATTAGCTGATAAAGAAAAAGATGCAAAGAAAAAAGATTTAGAAGAAAAAATCAAAGGTTTGCAGGATTTTGATAAGCAGAAAATGGGAGATCTTCGTAAAGATCAAGAAGAAAAAATGAAAGAGCTTATCAAAGATATTAACGAAGCTGTAAAACAATATGCAACTAAAGAAGGTTTTACTATGGTTTATAACGATAAAGTTTTTGCTTATGTAGATAAATCATATGATGTTACTGATAAAGTTATTGCTATTTTGAATGCTAATAAACCAGCAGAAAAACCAGCAAAGAAATAATTAACGGATGTCCAAAAGTTTAAAAGAGATAGCTCAAATAGTAAAAGGACAGGTCATTGGAGATCCAAATGCTTTGATCTCGGGAGTTGCTGGGATTGAAGATGCCAAAGAGACAGATATAACTTTTTTGGCTAATCCAAAGTATCTTCCTTATTTGGAGAAAACACAAGCAAAAGCGGTTATAGTTTCAAAAAATGTCACAAGTGAAAATAAAAATTTAATTCTTGTTGATAATCCGTCTTTAGCGTTTACTCAGGTCGTCTCTTTTATTCTGCCGCAGGATATAAAACATCCTAAAAATATTAGTACACAGGCGTCTGTTGCTAAATCTGCTAAGATCGGCAGTAATGTAGCAATAGGCGCTTGTGCTATAATTGAAGAAAACGTAGTTATTGGAAAAAATACAATTATTTATCCAGGAGTTTTTGTTGGGCATGATACTGTTGTTGGAGATGATTGTATTATTTATCCAAATGTAACGTTGCGAGAAAAAATTAGTATTGGTAGCAGAGTGATTATTCATAGCGGCAGTGTTGTAGGTTCAGATGGTTTTGGATTTGTAACTGTTGATGGTAAACATCATAAAATTCCTCAAGTAGGAACTGTTGTCGTTGAAGATGATGTTGAATTGGGAGCAAATGTTACAATAGATAGAGCGCGATTTGATAAAACGGTAGTTGGACAAGGAACAAAAATAGATAATCTTGTTCATGTTGCGCATAATGTTTTGATTGGAAAAAATTGTTTGATAATTGCACAAGTTGGAATTTCTGGAAGTACGACTTTGGGAAATAATGTTATTTTAGCCGGGCAAGTCGGAGTTGTAGGACATGTTACAATAGGAGATAATTCTATTGTTATGGCGCAGTCTGGAGTTAGTAAATCTATGCCTTCTGGATCGATTATGTGGGGATATCCTGCAAGGCCAGCAAGTGAATCAAAAAGAGTTAATGCTTGTGTGCAGAATTTACCGAAGCTGCAAGTGGCTGTTAGTGAATTAAAAAAGAAAATTCAGGAATTAGAAAATAGAGTCAATAAAAATTAGGAACTTAAGAAATGATTAAACAAAGAACCATTCAAAAAGAAACAAGTGTTAAAGGTGTTGGATTACATACTGGAAATAAAGTTAATATGAAATTTTTACCTGCAGAAGCAGATACAGGTATTATTTTTGTTAGAACTGATTTGGCAAATAATCCTCAGGTTAAAGTAGGTGTTGATTCTTTAGTGAGTCGCTCTGGAAGTCTTAGATGTAGTTGTATTGGAAAAGATGATAGCGCAATTCAAACTATAGAGCATTTACTTGCAGCATTAGTGGGGTTAGATATAGATAATTTAAAAATTGAAATTGATGGTAACGAAGTTGCTGGTTTAGATGGAAGTAGTTTGAACTATTACGAACTTTTATTAGAAGCTGGTATAAAAGAATTAGATAAGCAAAAACAGTATTTTGAAATAAAAGAACCGATTATGGTTGAAGAGGGACAGGCGAAACTTATGGTTTTTCCTGCAAATGAATTTAAAGTTTCTTATACTTTAGATTATAATCATCCTAACTTAAAACCTGAATTTAAAGAGCTTGTAGTTAATGCAGATAACTTCAAAAGAGAAATTGCATCTGCTAGGACTTTTTGTCTTGAAGAAGAGGTGGAAGCATTAAAAAAACAGGGTTTAGGAAAAGGCGCAAATTATGATAATACTTTAGTCGTCGGGAAAAATGGTGTAGTAAAAAATAAAGTTCGTTTTGAAGATGAATTTGTACGACATAAAATTCTTGATTTGATCGGTGATTTATATATTTTAGGTAAACCGATTAAAGGACATGTAATTGCTTTACGAAGTGGACATAATTTAAATGTGCAGTTAGTGAAAAAGATAGTAGAAAAACAAAAAGAAAGTTATGTTTCTAGTTCTCAACCTGCAAATCCAGTTTTTAATACTGTGATGGACGTAAATGATATTATGAAAATTTTACCGCATAGAGAACCTTTCTTATTTGTAGATAGAATTGTTGAACTTGATCCTGGCAAGAGAATTGTGGGGATTAAGAATGTTACAATGAATGATTATTTTTTTAGAGGGCATTTTCCTGGAAAACCTGTTATGCCTGGTGTTATTATGATTGAAGCAATGGCGCAGGTTGGAGGTGTAATGCTTTTGTCTGCTGAAGGCAATGAAGGAAAACTTGCATTCTTTTTACTTATTAATGATGCAAAATTTAGAAAAACAGTTGTGCCTGGAGATCAACTTGTTTTTGAAGTTATCGCAGGTAAAATTAAATCGAAGACTGGACAAGTTTTTGGCAAAGCTTTAGTAGATGGTAAGGTAGTTTGTGAAGCGGAATTAATGTTTGCTTTTGATAATACATAAATTTATAAAAAAGGTACTAATATGGCGATTCATCCCAGTGCAGTAGTTTCTAAAAAGGCAGTTTTAGGTAAAGATGTTGAAGTAGGGCCTTTTGCAGTTATTGATGATAATGTTGTAATAGGTGATAATACAAAAATAGGTCCACATTGTGTTATTACTGGTTTTACAACAATAGGAAAAAACTGTGAAATTTTTAGCGGGGCAATTATTGGTGCAAGGCCGCAAGATTTAAAGTTTAAAGGTGAAAAATCTTTTTTAGAGATTGGCGATAATAATGTAATTCGTGAGTATTGTACTTTTAATCCTGGAACCGGAGAAGGCGGTAAAACGGTTATTGGAAATAATAATTTATTTATGGCATATGTCCATATTGCACATGATTGTATTGTCGGAAGTAATTGTGTTTTTGTAAATAATGCTACTTTAGGTGGACATATTATAGTTGAAGATCATGTTCACATGAGTGGATTATCTGCTGGGCATCAATTTGTAAGATTTGGTAAGATGTCAATTACCGGAGGATGTTCAAAAGTTGTTCAAGATATTCCTCCATTTACTACTTGTGATGGGCATCCAGCTCAAGTATATGGTTTAAATCTTATCGGGTTAAAAAGAAAAAATTTAGATTCAGATTCAATTAAAAAATTACGAAAAGCTTATTCTGCAATTTTTAATTCAGGAAAACCTGTTAAGCAGGCAGCTGAAGATTTGGATCCAGAATTATTAAAAAATGCGGAAGTTGCATACTTAGTGAATTTTATTAAAAATTCTTCCCGTGGAATAGCCAGGTCTTCTTTGACTAAAAGAAGAGCAGAAGATGATTCTTCTGAGAATGATAGCTAAAAAATGGAAAAAATTGGCTTAATCGCCGGTAATAGAAAATTTCCGATTCTTTTTGCACAAGCTGCTAAAAAACATGGTCATTATGTTGTAGCAGTCGCTATTAGACGTGAAACCTCACCTCAATTACAAAAAATCGTTGATAAAATTTATTGGATTTCCTTGAGTGAGTTTAAAAAAATGTTTGAGTTTTTTAAATCTCAGGGAGTAAAAAAAATTGTTATGGCTGGGCAGATCAGTCCTTGGTGTTTATTTAGTCGTGAAGTCCGCGAAAATAAAGATTTGCAGAATATTCTTAATAGAATAAAAGACAGCAAAGCCAATACTATTTTTTCGGAAATTTCCAGAATGATTGAAGAACAAGGATTACAAGTTTTAGATTCTACAACTTATTTAGAAGATTTGATGCCGCAAGTAGGAGTTCTTACAAAAAATCAACCCACAAATGAAGAACTGGAAAATATAAAATTTGGAATTGATTTAGCCAGGAAGGTTGCTCAATTAGATATTGGACTTTCTGTTGGAGTAAAAAGTAAAGCGATTGTAGCAGTTGAAGCTTTAGAAGGAACAGATAATTTAATTCGCAGGGCAGGAAAAATTGCTCGAGGTAATTTAGTTATTGCAAAAGTGGGGCGGCCTAATCAAGATATGCGTTTTGATATTCCTGTCATCGGTTTAAAAACAATTAAAACTTTAATTAGTGCAAAAGCTACTTGTTTAGCAATTGAAGCTAAAACAACTCTTATTATTGATAAAAAAGAGTGTATTGAATTAGCTGATAAAAAAGGTATTTGTATCGTTGCTGTTTAGTGCCTCTATGCTAAAGTTTATTTAAATTCCTGCCGATAAGTATTTTGTAAGCTGTTGAAATCAAGGAGGAAGAAATGATCAAAGCAAAAAAAACTACCACAAACAGATGTGCAGTTGTTACTAAGAAAAAGGTTTTAAGGTCTGTGGTTAGTAAGGCAAAAGCAACATCGTTTAGGCTTCATGCGCCTTTAGCGCAAAGAGTGAGTGTTGCAGGGACTTTCAATAATTGGGATCCACAGAAAATTTCTGCAAAAAAAGATGTTAAGGGTAATTGGACAGTAAGAATGAGTTTGCATCCAGGAAGATATGAATATAAATTTGTTGTCGATGGCAATTGGATTTTGGATCCAAAATGCAGTTCAAAAGTTGTAAACAATTTTGGAACAGAAAATTCAGTTATCGAAATTAAATAGATTTTAATTATTCCCCCAATTTTATGATTAGTGTATAATATAAAGTTGGGGGTAATTTTTTATAATAATTTATTTGGGTTTGCAAAAAATACCAATGTTCTTCGCACGAAAAATTTAGCCGTCGCTAGTGGATGCGACGCAACGCACTTCTGTGCTGTGTGTGTCTGCTGCAGTTTACGTCTCATTCTCGTGGCACGATAGAAACGTTGTGCCACTTCATTCGACGTAATTCCTTGCAGACATTACCCAAAATTTTCAAGTGTTCATCACATTAGTTTTTTTGCAGCACCCAAAAGTAATTTTTATTTTATGAAATACTTATATGGTCCGGTGTTATCAAGGAGATTGGGGTTGTCTTTAGGGATATCTTTAACTGCGCATAAGGTTTGCAGTTTTGATTGTGTTTATTGCCAATTGGGCGTAACGACTAAAAAAACTGTGGAACGTTGTGAATATGTGAAAGAAGAAGATGTAATTAAAGAGTTGCAGTCATGGTTTGTAAATTATCCTCAGGAAGCTAAAAATTTGGATTTTGTTACCATTGCTGGTTCTGGTGAGCCGACGCTTAATACTAAAATTGGAGCATTGATAGATAAAATTCATCAGTTAACTCATGCAAAGGTTGCTGTAATTACTAATTCATCTTTGTTTGCTGATGAAAATGTGCGTAAGGAATTATTGCATGCGGATTTAGTGGTTCCTTCTTTGGATGCAGTTACGCAAGAAGTTTTTGAGAAAATTGACAGGCCTCAAGAAAATGTAAAGTTGCAGGATATTATTCAGGGGCTTATTGAGTTTAGGAAAGAATATAAGGGAAGAATTTGGCTTGAGATTATGATTCTTAAAAATATAAATGATCGAGTGGAACATATAAGATTATTAAAAAATGTTGCTGATCAGATAAATCCTGATAAAATACAACTTAATTCTCCAGTGCGTTATACGGCAGAATCTGATGTTATTGCGACGAGCAGGAAACGTCTTGAAAAGTTTGCTAAGATGTTAGGTCCGAGATGTGAGATTATATAAAAAGGTGGAATTATGAATAATGATGTAGCCCAAGCTCAAGTTTTTTCGCATACAAATTATCTAGTAAGAAAAAAATTTTTAAAACTTTTTGGCGCCGCTTTTCATATTTTTGATCCTAATGGGAAAGTTGTTTTTTATTCTAACCAGAAAGCTTTTAAGTTTAAAGAAGATATTAGAGTTTATACTGGTGAGGATATGCAGACTGAGGTTTTGGCTATTATTGCGCGTCAGGTAATAGATTTTTCTGCTACATATGATGTTATTGATCCAGTAACCAATGTTAAAGTAGGTGCTTTAAAAAGAAAAGGAATGAAATCTATTATAAAAGATGAATGGATTATAATGGATGCGCAGGATAGAGAAATTGGGTTGATTCAAGAAGATAATATGTTATTAGCTTTAGTGCGTAGATTTTTGACGCCATTAATTCCGCAAACATATAATGGCGTGGTAAACGGAAAGCAAGTTTGTTTTTTTAAGCAAAATTTTAATCCGTTTATTATGAAAATTAAGTTGGATTATTCTATGGATACTGCTGGGTTACTTGATAGAAGAGTAGGGATTGCAGCGGCAATTCTTTTGTGTGCGATTGAAGGTAAGAAGAATTAAAAAATAGATTTGATAATTAAAAAATTTTAGATTT
>CAYQXW010000075.1:0-8288 GCA_964421615.1 uncultured Planctomycetales bacterium | reverse complement strand
TTTCAGTTTATGCTAATGGACAAAAATTAACTCAAGATAAAAAAGCTAAAATTGTGATGGTTACTAGTTTTGCTGATAAAGATCTAGTTGTAGATTGTAAACTAAATGGTTGTGATGCTTATATTGTAAAGCCTTTTGAAAAAGAAACGGTTATAAATAAAGTTACGGCATTGGGGATTGTTGCGCAAAATAAGGAATAGATTTTATGCAAAAAATTAAGTCAGTTTGTGTTTTTGGGAGTTATAAAAATTTAGGAAAAACTCAAATGCTTGAAGTTATAAAGTTGGGGCATTTATTAGCTCAAAATGGGTTTGATGTTGTGACTGGTGGTTTTGGCGGTACGATGGAAAGTGTATCTAAAGGAGCCAAAGCTGCAGGTGGTAAAACTGTAGGGGTAACTTTTTATAAATGGGAAACTCCTTTATATAATTCTCCGAATCAGTTTATTGATGAAGAGATAATTGCGGATTTATTATGGAAAAGAATTGAAATTATGTTGGATCGTGCTGATGCTTTTATTATTTTGCCTGGTGGGACGGGTACTTTATTAGAATTAGCTGCTTGTTTGGAATTTATGAATAAAGGATTAATGCCTATTAAGCCGATTATCGCAATAGGTAGTTATTGGAAACCTGTTATAAAAAGATTGAACAAAGAATTAGTTTTTAGTAATCAAGCTAAAGCTCGAGGAAATAAATATTGCCATCATTTGGTGCTTTTTGCAAATTCAGTTAATGATGCGGTAAAAAAACTGCTTAAAATTTAGAGATCAAATCAAAAGTTCTTTTCTGTTAAAAATGTGCTAAAATATATGGCAAATGAAACATTTTAAGCGAAGCGGTGAGTTTTTTGTTTATATCCTGGAATGTAGTGATGGAACTTTTTATACAGGATATACTCCGGATTTAAAAAAAAGATTTAAAACTCATAATACAGGTAAGGGGGCTAAATATACTCGGGCTCGGTTACCTGTGAAGTTAAAATGGTTTAAAAAATATAAATATTTTAAAAAAGCTTTTTTAGAAGAAAAAAGAATTAAAAAGTTAACACGGTTGCAGAAAGAAATATTAGTAAAAAAACATAAAAAAGGAAAAAAGTTAAAATGTGTAAGGAAGAAAGCCAGTATTTAAGGAATGACACTTTGCAGTCTATTAAAAATAGGCGTAGTATTAGAATGTTTACGGATAAGCCGGTTAGTGAAGAAGATTTGAATACAATTCTTCATGCTGCGAATCAGGCGCCGTCTGCGCATAACCAGCAGTCTTGGAGGTTTATTATTCTGCGTGGCGAGAAAAAAAATGAATTAGCTAATCTTGTTTCGCAAAAGGCGGATAATTTCCCTCGTCCAGCTTGTGCATTACTGCGTATGGCAGCAAGAAGTATTGTTTCAGCTCCGATAGTTATTGCGGTTGCAAATACCGGAGAATTGATTTCTAGAGGTACAGAGTTATTTAAAGTAGAGCAAAATGTTGGGCATGATTTTTTTAGAATTATGGAAATTCAAAGTTCTGCTGCTGCGGTGCAGAACTTATTAATTGCTGCAACTTCTATTGGGGTTTCTACTGTTTGGTTAGGAGTTTTGGTATTAATCAAGCATGATGTTTTAGAATTTGTAGGAGAACCTGATGGAGAGTTTATGGCGGTTATTCCAGTCGGTTTTGCTTCAAAATCCAGTCCTGGTCCACAAAAGCAATCCCTAGATATTGTAGTAAAATATTTATAGTAAGTAGTTGTTTTATTGACGAATAAATTTTTTTATTATAAAATTATAAAACTTATTTAAAAATTTAAGTAAGCTTTGAAAAACAGTTTTATTGGAGGTAGAAAATGGTACAAAAAGCAAGAAAGTTTATTTTTGGGGGGGTAATAATCATTTTTTTTATGGTTATTTTTATTGTACCATCTTTTGCACAGGATAAATATTGGATGGGTATTGATGGTGATTGGAGTGATACAAGTAAGTGGGATAATAATTCTCTTCCAACTAGTAGTGATAATGCTTTTTTAATTTCTTTTGATGGTGCAAGTCGAACTATTAATTATGATGGGACAGATTCAGTTAATTATTTTATGGTTGATGGAAGAAATGGTGGAAGCGAAACATTAAATATATCAGGTTCTAATAACTTGGTTGTAAATGATTTTGAAGATTTAGGTTTTGAAGGTTATGGTGTTATTAATCAAAGTGGAACTTCTACTCATTCAGTAGCTATGGATTTTAATTTTGGCAATGCAGGCGGTACTGGAGTTTATAATTTAAGCGGTGGATTGTTAAACGTAAATCGTTATGAGCATATGGGTGGAGAAACTTTGTCCCATGCAAATTTTACTCAAACTGGTGGAAGTCATCAGGTAGGTGGATATTTAGCTGTTGCATCTGCATCAGGCTCTAATGGACAATATAATTTGAGTGGGATTGGAAGTAATGTTACAACTGGAACTTGGGAAGCGGTTGGTTGGGGAGGAACAGGTGTTTTTACTCAAGAAACAGGAACTACTAATAATGTTGGAACTAATTTACATATTGGGTCACAAGCCGGTTCTAATGGAACATATACTTTAAATGGAAATGTAATAAACACTAATTTAAATGTAAATGGATATGAGTTAATTGGACAGTATGGAGTAGGAGTATTTAATCAAAATGGTGGAACAAATACTATTGGTGAAAATTTAAAAATATATAAAAATTCTAATGGCGGTGGTACATATAATTTGTCTGGTGGAATTTTGAATGTATCAACAGTGGGTACTAATTTTAAGGGTTTGACTAACAATGGAACCTTTAATTATTCAGGTGGTGAATTAAATATTAAAAAAGGTGAATTAACTAATAATGGTTCTTTTAACGTAAGTGGCAGTGGTACACGTATTATTACAGGTAATATAGTTAATAATGGTACTTTTAAAGTTACGGATACTAATGTTAATTATTTAGGGACATTTACCAATAATGGTGTTTATAATAGTGATCCATCCATTAATTATTTTGAAGATTTAGTTATTAATTCAACTGGATATTTATTAGGTGGAGGTGGAGATCAGTTTTTAATTAATGGTGATTTTGAAAATTTTAGTACTCAATCTGCTTGGGATACGAAAGATGCTTTACTTGGATTTATTGGTGGTGGTGAGCATGATTATATTTTGGGCGATGGAGCTAAAGGTTTCGAATGGGATACTCTCTTTCTTGAGTCTGGAAGTAGTCTTGATATTTTAGGTTATTCTAATGGAAATTTACATTTTAAAAATATAGTTCTAGGCGATGGATTGTCTCAGTTAGGCACAAGTTTTAATATTAGTTATGATGTGCTTAAAATTGGAAATAATGTTGATAGTAGAGATGGTTTGATTGGTGCGAATAGAGCTGGAGTTGTTCCAGAACCTGCTACTATGTTTTTATTTGTAAGTGGATTATTGGGGATTTTTTTAAAAAAATGTAGTTGAAAGTATATAAAGAAAGGGGTTTTAATGAAAAAGTTTTCTTTTGTTTTGGCAACTTTAGGAATTTTAATTTTAACAAACTCTGTTTTTGCTGCGGGATTAGCACCACAGATAGCTACAGATCCTACAGGTGGTCAAGCTGTAAAGCTAGAGGTTGGAAATGTTGAGAATGATTCATCATGGATATGGATTCCTCTTGCAGGTGGTCCAATAGATACATCTTTGCATGAAAAAGTTACTGTAAGTTTTGATATATACCGTTATCAAGGTGAAGCAAATGGTGGAATGGTTGACCATAATCTTTTTTGGCATTGGGTTGATGCTTCGGATAATTCTGTTCGACCTTTAGTGCCCAATTCTCCGAGTTGGGGAGCGCAGTGGGATATGAATAATAAAACTTATCCGTTTGGATGGGGGCCATATGCGAGTATAACTGCTGATACAATTTATGGAAGTTATGCCAATATTAAGTTGGAATGGGATTTTAAGAATCAGTTAGCAGCAGCTTATTATAATAATATTTTAGTAGCGGATAATGTTATTATAGGTGATTCAATAGATAAAAAATTTGCAGGGTTTGATATTACTTTGTATCATGGTTCTGCTACAGGTGCAGGTAATGATATTGCTTGGATTGATAATTTTGTTATTACAGGATCAGATATTTATAACTCTTATGGTTTTGAAAGATTTAATTCTGGTGCAGTGAATGGTCAAGATGGTTGGATAGCTGGAACTGAAACCGGGGTAGCAAACCCTTCCGCTGTTCCAGAACCTACAACGATGTTTTTATTTGGTTTAGGTTTAGCTGGAATGAGTTTTTTTAGAAAAAAATAGTTTTTTAGTATATTAAAAAAAGTAAAAGGATTAGGTTGAAAGACCTAATCCTTTTTTTTATTGATTAGTTTTAATTAGTAGAAAAAAGTCATAATAAAGCAGATTTAGAAAGTTTATTAAATTCTAAAAAAATGTAAAATAATTATATATGGATCAAACACTAGAACGTAAGTTAATAAAAGATGTTATTCTTGTTGACCCACAGTGGTCGTGGGAAATATTCCAGTCTACTTATATCGATTTTTCAACTAGGAATATTAAACCTAATATCGTTTTGTTAAAACAACCAGATATGGAAGTTTATTTTGAGACTAATTCTTATGGTTTAAAAGGCCCAGAAGTAGATACTAATAAAAAACTAATTGTAATTTGGGGAGATTCGGTAGTTTTTGGTTTAGGTAAAGGTTGGGTTGAAGAAGTAAATAAATATTTTTCTGATTATCAAATATTAAATGGTGGATATGAGGGAGCTGACTTAGAGTTAATAGAAAAACGAGTGGTAGATTTAAATAAAAAAATAAAAATAGATTACAATATTATTTTTCCAGGTTGGCATAGTCGGCAAAGACCTGCAGTTATGAATTTAGTAATAAATAATTTAATTACAGAAATCCCTGGAATAGTTTTATGTACTGTTCCGTTATCAGTAAATATTAAAAGAGCTAGAACTAATTTAAAACCTTATTTTAATACTAGCGGTAATCCTGAAGAGCGATTTGTTTTTTGGAGCCAGATTAATTATACAATCAGAAATGCATTGTTAGTGGTGTCTGAATTAGAGCGCCAAAATAAATTTGTAAGTTTTTTGGCAAAGGATTTAAATATTCCTGTTATAGATTTTTATCGGTTTTTTTATACTGAAGATATTAATAAAGCAAAAGAATATTTTTTTGATATTGGGCATTTTCGTCCATCTGTATATCCTTTTGTAGCTGAATTTTTTGCTAAGGAATTAAAAAATATTATATGAGTAGAAATAATAAAAATAAAATTAACGGGTGCCAGTGTTATAAATGTCAGTTTTTATATTTCAGTTTTGTTCTTATAAGATCTATTGTTCTGAAATATTTAGTTAATTTAATTAATGATAATCATTTTGATAATTATCTTCAGGAAAAAATTCCTACCTATCCGTTAGTATGAAATTAAAGAAAAATACTTGTTTTTTTATTGGTTGGTTTTTGTTATATGTTTTTTTGTTTCCATTAGTAATTGCTAGACGTTTATTTTGTAAGGTTAGGGGCTGGAAACTTTTATGAAGATATTGGGTATATCTTGTTTTTATCATGATTCAGCTGTTTGTGCGCTTGAAGATGGTCAGATTAAGTTTGCAATTCAAGAAGAAAGATTAAGCCGTATTAAACATGATGCAAGATTTCCTATACTTGCGTTAACAAAAGCTTTAGAACATTGCCAGTGGCGTATCGATGATATTGATGAGATAGTATTTTATGAACAACCGCAAATTAAATTAAATAGAATTTTTGATCAGGTTTTAGATGGTTGGCCCTTTAGTTGGAAGATGTTTTCCTGTCAATTTCCTCAATATATAAAAAGTAAATACCAGTTTGAGAAGATAGTCCACGGAATTTTAAGGAATAAGGTAAAAGTAAGATTTTGTCAGCATCATAATGCCCATGCTGCTGCTGCTTTTTTTACTTCTAAGTTCGAAAATAGTCTTGTTGTAACTATTGATGGAGTTGGGGAGTATGAAACGGTCAGTATTTATGAAGGAATTGGGAATAAGTTATTAAAGCGACAAAGTATAATTTTCCCTGATTCTTTAGGGCTTTTTTATTCAGCTTTTACAGATTATTTGGGATTCGAAGTTAATGAAGGTGAATACAAAATTATGGGGCTGGCGGCATATGGGAAACCGGTTTATTGTGAATGGATGCTAAATAATATTTTATTTTTAGAAAAAGATGGATCATTTCATTTAAACCAAAAGTATTTTGATTTTTCTAATCATAATAAGCATTATAAAGATAAGTTATCTTTAGGGTTAAAAATATTTTCACGTAAGAAAACAGGTTTTTTAGAAGAAAAACACTATAATTTAGCAGCTAGTGTACAGAAAGTTTTAGAGTTAGCGTTACTAAATATCTTTTCAAAAATTCTAAAAAAATTTCCTTATAAAAATGTTTGTTATGGCGGTGGAGTAGCTTTGAATTGTACTGCTAATTCTGCCTTGTTAAGAGCGTTAGATATAAACTTACATATTCATCCTTCTTCTGGTGATGCTGGCGCGGCTTTAGGTGCAGCTTTATTTGCTTTTATTGAAAAAAATAGAAAAAGTAGTTTTATACGTTTTAATTTTCAACCGTATTTAGGTATTGATCTTGCTCCAACAAGTATAGAGCCGACGTTAAAAATTAATAACGTTTATTATGAAAAAATTAAAGATTTAGCGTTTTTTATTGCACAGAAATTAAAAATTGGGAGGATAGTTGGATTGATTCAAGGTAATGATGAGTGGGGACCACGTGCTTTGGGTAATCGAAGTATTCTTGCTGATCCTAGGCAATCAGGTATGAAAGATTATCTAAATGCTAAAATTAAATTTCGAGAATCTTTTCGTCCGTTTGGTTCTGTGATTATGCAGGAATATTTTAGTGAGTATTTTGAAGATTTAAAAATGATTGAAAGTCCTTATATGCTATATACTCATAAGGTTAAAAAGCCTGAAAAAATTCCTGCTTGCGTTCATATTGATAATACTTCACGAGTGCAAACTGTTACAGAAAAGCAAAATTTTTTACTGTATAATATTCTTAAAGAATTTAAAAAATTAACTGGTGTGCCAGTTTTAATTAATACTTCTTTTAATTTAAAAGGAGAACCTATTGTTAGTTCAGTTTCTGACGGGTTAAATACTTTTTATTCTTCGGGGATTGATGATTTGGTTATCGGAGACTATTGGGTAGAAAAAGTTTAGAAATCATATTTCTATTTTTGTTTTTTAATATTGATACTTGTGTTACAATAAGTCAAAATATTGTAATAATAGGAGAGTTATATGAAAAGAGCTTTAATTGTCATTGATGTTCAAAAGGCATATTTTATTGGAACTCTTAAAATTTCTTATCCGCAAGGAAGTTTAGATAATATCACTAAAGCAATTGACGCTTCTTTAGCTGTTGGAATTCCCGTAGTTATTATACAACATGCATCATCTCAAATCGCTTCTTTTCAAAAAGGGAGTAAAGAATGGGAGTTGCATCCTGAGATTGTTAAACGCAAATATGACGTTTTGATAGAGAAAGCATTGCCGGGAAGTTTTACAGGGACTAATTTAGAAGGTTGGTTAAAAGAAAATAATGTTGATACTGTGACTATTGCTGGATATATGACGCAGATGTGTTGCGATACAACTGCGCGGCAGGCTTTTCATTTAGGATTTAAAGTTGAGTTTCTTGCAGATGCAACTGGAACGCTGGATATTTCAAATAGTGTCGCATCAGTTAATGCTGAAGAGATTCAACGGGTTATTTTAGTGACTCAGGCAATGCGTTTTAGTAAAGTTCTAACTACTCAAGAGTGGATAGAGAAAATAAAGTAGATGTACTTATGAAAGAATATTTTTACTCATTTAATAATTATTTAAAAGAAAAATTTGGGCAAAGGGTACATCGTATAAGTATTGATGCTGGTTTTAGTTGTCCGAATCTTGATGGTAAATTAAGCGTTCAAGGATGTATTTATTGCAATAATAAAGGTTTTGTAAAATATGCTGGTCAAAGAAAATCTATTGAGGAGCAGATAAAAGAGTCGATTTTGTTTTATAGCAAGCGGATGGGAGTGGAGAAATTTATTGCATATTTTCAGGCTTTTTCTAATACATATGCAGATATTCCTATTTTGAAAGAGCGGTTTGATATAATAAAAAATTTTCCTGAAATTGTAGGTTTATTTATTTCTACTCGCCCGGATTGTGTTGATAAAGAAAAGATTTCTTTTATTTCTGACTATGTAAAAGATTATTTGGTTTGGATAGAGTATGGATT
>CAYQXW010000074.1:0-8288 GCA_964421615.1 uncultured Planctomycetales bacterium | reverse complement strand
CCTTTTCTAACTCTTTTGTTACCTGTACTGTCTGATCTAACAATTTTTCATATTCTAACGCACCAGCCAATGCTTTATCTGCTGCTTCTTTTAACTTAGCTAAACGAATAGAACTAGCCCCATGCTTCTGAGCCTCATTCAAATATTTTTTAACCTCATCTAACTTTTCCTTACCTTGCTTTAAGAAAGTCTCATCTTCAGAATAAATATATGCTCTAATTAAATACATAGTCAACAAAGAACTTCTTTCCACATTATTAGCTACAGATACTTCTGGAACATTTTCCTTACTAAGAATATTCGCTGTAGTTTCAACATTCTTCATATTAAATACAGCTATACTTCCTAACAAAACCGCAACAACTACAACAAACCCAAATCCAAACCCCAGCTTACCTGACAAACTAATGTTCTTAAACATTAAACTTCCCCCTTTGTTAAAACCATTTCAAAAAGAATCTGCTAACTCTATTAGTATTTACGTCTCTAAACTAAAAGACTTAACCATACATTAACAGGTATGCATTAGGTACAAGAAATACCCAACAAATATTTTTATTTAAAGGCTTAATAAATAAGTACTTAGATTGATTTTACTATGAGATAACTCTAATTTCCTGCGGATATTCTTACGATGAGTATGCAACGAAAACAACGAAATATTTAAATTTTGAGAGATTTCCTTACTACTTAATCCAGATTTAATATAACTACAAATTTCTATCTCTCGAGAAGTAAGCCGATTATTCAAATTACTTATACTTACACCAAAAGACGAACCCATATCAACAATACTGTTTTTTAATAAATCAATTTTCTTATCCTCCCTATTATTCTTTTTTTTCTTCATTCTTTCAATTTGAGGCAAAAGTAACTGCTCTAAGTTAGCTTTAAAATTATTTTTTAAAGATTCCTTTTCTTTTTCAATATTACTAATCACCTCTTTCAACGCAATATTTTTCTTCTCCAACTGATCCCGCGACTCTTTTAACTGCGCTTCCACACATTTTCTCTCAGTAATATCTATATGCGTACCAAACATCCAAAGTGGTTTACCATCACTGGTCCAGGAAATAACCTGCCCTCTATCTTGAATCCAAACCCAATGCCCATCTTTATGCTTCATCCTAAATTCACAATTATAATAAAGACTATCACCATTAAAATGCTTCACTAATTGCTCATTCGCAAGTTTTAAATCTTCAGGACAAGTAAGAGCTTCCCACGTTTTAATACTTATAGGCGCAAGCTCTTCAAGCGTATAACCCAGAAGATTTGCCCATACTTCATTAAAAATTGTTTCCCCTGTCTGCACATTCCATTCCCAAGTTCCAGCATTTGTACCTTTAATAACATTACTTAAACGCAACCGTTCATTCATTAACCTAATTTCATCTTCTTTAATTTTAGTAATATCTCTATAAGATGTAATTAAAAATTCTCTTTCACCTATTCTCATTAAATCCGATGAAACTGAAACAATAATTTCTCGACCTAATTTATCTACAATATTCATATCAAACAACCTAACACTACCCTGGGTTTTCAAACGCTTAAGAAATATTTTTCTACTTTCAACATCTTTCCAAAATTTAACATCAAAAACATTCTTACCGATCAACTCTTCTCGCTCATACCCAAAAACATTTTTTGCCGCTTCATTCACCTCCATAAACTCACCAGTTTCTAAACTAGTAATCGTCATAACATCAGCGTTAAACATAAACGCCTTAGAAAATTTCTCTTCCGAAAGCAATAACCTTTCTTCTAACTGTTTTTTTTGTGTCACATCAACACAACAACTTAAAATATACTTTTTTCCCCCAAAAATAACAATATCTGAAGTCAAATCAATTGTTAAAATTTTTCCACTCTTAACCCGGCTTTTTACCTCAAAATTTCTCACACATCCCTGCTTATTCAATAAATCCACCAACTTTTCTCTTTCCTCAGGGAAAAACCACAATTTAACATCCAATGAATACTTCCCCACAATCTCATTTCTAGAAAACCCATATAACTCCATAAATTTATTATTTACATCTACAATCAAACCATCATGAAGCTCAGAAAGGATCATCGCTACACCATTAGAAGAAAAAACTTTAGAAAACTTCTCTTCTGAAAATTTCAAAGATTGTTCATAAATTTTTAATTCAGTAACATCCCTAGCTGAAACTAAAATACACATTTGACTATTAATACTTATCACTTCAGCAGCAATAGAAACTGACAAAATTTTTCCAAATTTTGATTTAAACCTTACAGAATAATTACGCACAACCCCATTGGCTTCAAGTAAATTTATTAAATTTTCCCTATCCGCTATATCCACCCAAAGATTCAAATAAAAAGAAGTATTCCCTAAAAGCTCCCAACGCTGATACCCTAAAACTCTCAATACCTCATCATTAACATCAATAATAACCCCAGTTTCCAGCGAACTTAAAAACATCATCTCGGTACTACAATAAAAAACTTTTCTAAATTTCTCCTCGGACAACTCTAATTCTTCACGTGTTTTTAACAACTTAGAATTACTATTAATCAACTGTTCTTTTATAAACACATAAGAAGTTATATCAGAAACAATTGCAATCGCCCCAAAATAACTACCATCTTTATTCAATAGCGAAACAGTCCTCACTAAAGTGAAAATTTTACTCCCGTTTTTATGCAAAAACTCAAAATCATGCTTTTCATTTACACCATTTTTTCTATTAGAAATATATCGTTTACACTTTTCAATAAACTGTGCTTCCATAAAAGAAAAAAGATGCTTTCCCAGCATCTCCTTAACCTTATACCCCAGCATCTTTGACATAGCCTCACTTACAAAAATAGTATTAGAATCTTTATCAATCGCCCAAACCCCATCATCAGCAAAATCAATTAACTGCCGATAATCTAGCTCTTGCAAATTTTTATTTTTTTTAAAAATAGATTCTATTGTTTTAAACATTTTAAAAGTAAAAAAAGCGAACGGTTTTCTCTCCCCATTCGCTTTTTAATATAACAAAGCTCCCACCCCACACATTGAAATTTTATATTGTGATTGCTTTTTAGTTAATAATAATTATTCTTCTTATATTATATCTCCTTAGTTATTTAAAGCAACTTATTCTTTAAAAAAAGATAAGCCGCAGTAATCACAGGGGGCTGGATTAAAACTACGGCTTATTGCAACACAAAAACTAAAATTGCTTCAAAGCTGCATTATTATCTAACGGAATAACTTCCTCAGGTTTTATAACTTGTGGCTTACTTTTAACAATTTTTTCTACCCTAACATCATATTTTTTTACTTCTCTCCTGCCTAAATCTTTATTTTGCACAACTATTTCACCACTGGATCCTTTTACAAGCCCCTCCAACTCTCTAACCATAGATTTCAATGAATCCGCCTGAGCTGATAACTGTTCCGAAGCCGATGCTGACTCCTCTGCTGCTGATGCATTCTGCTGCGTTACCTGGTCCATCTGCGAAATCGCAGTTGTAACCTGATTAATTCCTTCTGCCTGCTCTTTACTTGCTGCTGCAATTTCTGCAATTATATCGGCAACCTTCTTTGCATTACTTGTGATACTATTTAAAGAATCTCCAGCTTTTTTGGCAATTTCATTTCCATTTCTAACTTTAGAAATACTATCTTCTATTAAAGTAGACGTATCTTTTGCTGAATCTGCTGACCGTCTTGCTAAGTTACGCACTTCTTCTGCTACAACTGCAAACCCTTTTCCATGTTCTCCAGCTCTTGCCGCTTCTACTGCTGCATTCAACGCTAACAAATTTGTCTGGAATGCTATCTCTTCTATTGTCTTAATAATTTTTGATATCTTATCTGATGATTCATTAATCGCGCCCATTGCTGACTGCATCTGCTTCATTGCAGCATTTCCTTCTTCTGCTGCATCTCGCGCTCCTTGTGCTAATTGATTTGCTTTAGATGCATTATCTGCATTAGCTTTAGTCATGGACGACATTTCATCAAGAGAACTTGATGATTCTTCCAATGAAGCTGCTTGCTCAGTTGCACCTTGTGACAATTGCTGCGACGATGAAGATACTTGCCCTGCTGCTGCCGCAGTTTGTTCTGCACCATCATTTAAATTATTTACAATTTTATCTATAGGTTTAGTAATTCCCACTGTAATAGACCATGCTAAAAAACAGGCTATCAAAGAACCAATACTTAACCCAATAATCATAAGAAAAGCCGAAGAACCCAAGCGTTGTGCAGCTTTATCTGTAGATACAGCCGTATTTTTCATTGCAGTAATCGCCATATTTCTTGCCTGCTCTACAACCTTATTCACCGCCACTGCCCTAACCTTGTTTACCTCTACTAAATCAACAGAACTTTGCACAATTTTATCTACAAGTACTATATATTCCTGGGCTCCAGATTTTATATCCTTTAAAGCTTTAATATTTGCTTCATCTACTGTAATAGGAAGCATCTGGTCAACATTTTTTATAAGACTCTGATACTTTTCCTGCGCTTGTTTCAAATAATCATTATTTCTTGTCTGCAACCCCTGCCAAACTAATTTCCGCGCATCCATAAATGTTGCAATTCCTTCACTCATCAAATTCACTTTGGAAAATCTTTGAATAATTTTTTCAGGCGAGATTCCATCATTTACTTCTTTGTTTAATTTATTTTTTTGGTCTTCAAGAAAAGCTTTAGAATTATCAACAATTTTCACGCCTAAAGGAACAGCTGCTTTCAAACTATCCTGGATACCTTGAATTGCATCTATAGTCTTATTTTTTAATTGCTCATATTCGGTTAAAACAACTTGGGTTTTCTCTGCATCTTCTTTTAATTGGGATAACCGAGTTGAACTAGACGCTAACTGCTTGGCATCTTCAACATACTTTTTTATAGCTACTAATTTTTTATCTCCCTCCTCCAAATAACTTTTTTCAAAACTAAGGACATACCCCCGCATAGCAAAAAGCATTTCTAAAGTAGCTCTTTCGATATTATTAGCAATTTCTACTTCCGGAACAGTTTCCTTAGACAAAATCAAAGCTGTGGTTTTCACGCTATTCATATTAAAAATACCTAACGAACCCAATAGAATAGATATAACAACCACAATGCCAAAACCAAAAAACAATTTTAAAGCTAACCCCGTTTTCTTAGCCATACATCCCTCCCCTAAGATCACTTCAAAAAAAACTCTCCCCAGAGCTTACATTATTTTTATCGACTTGCTACTACCGAAGTTAAGAATGAATAAACAGGGATACATCGGGTATTTAAAATACCCGTTTTTTCTAAAAATCCTGGAGATAAACCGAGAGATTTATTTCTTTATTGCTTATTCCTAATTTTCTGCGGATATTTTTACGGTGAGTTTCCAACGAAGCATAAGATATATTTAAAATCTTCGAAATTTCTTTACCTTTAATCCCATCCTTGATCAAGTTGCAAATTTCAATCTCCCTAGGAGATAGATGCAATTTATTAACACCTATCTTTAATCCAAAAGATTGAGTTAAATTATTTAGATTATTTCTTAATAACTCTATATATTTTTTATCAAAATTAGAACCTTTTCTTTCTAATTTACTTAAAATTGGCAAAATTAATTTTTCTACATTTAACTGTATCTTTTCTTTCTCTTCTTTTTTATTTAATTCTATAGTTTCTATTAATTCTTTTAAAGCTATATTTTTCTTCTCACAAGCTTCATTAGACATATGCAAAGCTTCTATAGTTTTTTTCTTCTCACTAACATCACGAATAGTAGAAAGCAGACAATGCTCATTGTCTAAAATAATTTTTTCAGCAGAAATAGAAACATCTACAATTTCACCATTTTTTTTCGCAAATTTAGTCTCAAACCCCCTAACACTATCATAAAGTTTTATTTTATTTAACAGTACTGCCCGATCACTTATATTTTTCCAAACTTTAGACTGAAAAACAGTATTTCCTATCAACTCTTCTCGAGTATAGCCAAAAATTTCTGAAGCTGCAGGATTAAAATCAATAAATCTACCACCCTCAAAACTTGATATAACTATCGCATCCGCAGAACAATGAAAAGTCTTTGAAAACTTATCTTCAGACTTTTTAAGCTCTCCTTCAAATTTACTACGTAAAATTTCTACGGCGGCAAGATTTCCCAATAACAACAACATATCCAACTCTTTTTGTGAATAATTTTTTTTAACACGATCAACTACAAATAATGCTCCAAAACTTTCATTATCTGTTTGGATAGGCACAACCATTCCACCAACAAGTCCTTCTTTTTCAACTAAAAACTTAACTGTAGGAGACAACCTAGATTGACATTCATTTTCTATCAAAAAACCTTCTCTTTTTTTCATTACCATACCTGCAATACCCGTATCATATGAAAAAGTTAACTTTTTAAATTCTTCAGTATTAACTCCAAAATAATTACTTATAGATATTTTTTCTTTATTTTTATCTGCAAGAACAATATAACTCACATCAGACTCCAATAACTTACAAGCTTTTTCTACTATAAAATCCAGGATCTCTTTTAAACTTTTCCGATAAGACATACTTAAAGATAACTCATACAAAAATTTAAACCTATTAACCTGCAAAGTTAGACTTCTTTCATATTCTTTCTTTAAAGTAATATCTTGAACAGACCCCTCAAAACATTTTAATGTTCCTTGTTCATCTTTAACTGCACGGGCATTCATCGAAACCCAAATTTTTTGTCCATCTTTTCTCTTACACTCAAACTCAAAATTTTTTACTTCACCTTCTTTTTTTAAAATACCAGTAACTAAATCCCGATCATTAGAATTTGCATAAATCTGCCGAGCAATATCTGTCACTCGCATATTCAATTCTTCTGGAGAATTATAGCCAAAAATATTAGCAAACGCCGGGTTGACCAAAATCTGAGAACCATCCAAAAAACTCTGAAACAGACCTTCATTAATATTCTCAAAAATATTTCTATATTTTTTCTCAGCATCCAATAACGAATCAACAATCTGCCTCTGCTTTGTAATATCCACAATAAAAACTATTAACCCCCTATAATTTTCATCATCATCCATTAAAGAACTCAAAGACAAATTAGCAAAAACTCTTTTTTTATCTTTACCTAAAAATTCAAAATATTTTTTTTGCTGAGGAAAATCTTTTTGCTTTTTAATTAAATCTTCACAATATTCTTTCCACTCTTCTTCAACAAAATAACTCCAGTGTTTACCAACAATATCTGCCTCAACTAATCCTAACATCTGGCACAATTGATTATTAACAAAACTAATTATCCCTTCTTCATCCATAATCAAAACACCTTCTTGAATGATATCTATAACCTTTTTATTATGTTTCTCCTGTTGAGCATTTTTTTTCTGCAATTCTTTTATCTCAGTAATATTTTCAGCTGTCCCCTGATAATATAGAATTTTGCCATCATTATCTTTAATAGCTTTAGCATTCAAAGAAATCCAAATATATTTTTTATACTTAGTAAACATCTGTGTTTTAAAACATTTAATTACTCCTTCTTGCGATAACACACGCTTAAACTCTTCCCTATCTTGACCATTAACATATAATTGTTTTTTAAGATCTAAAACATTTGCCATCATCTCTTTTGGAGAATCATATTCAAACATCTGCGCCAAAGCAGGATTTACCTGCAGAAGCTTACCATCAACAGAAGTTTTAAAAATACCCTCTACTGCATTTTCAAAAATTTCACTATAATTTTTTTCATTTTCCTCTGAAATCTTTTGAGATTTCTTAAGATTAGTAATATCTGTACTAATTTCCGCCACAAGCCATTCACTAGAAACGTGCAAAAACGGAACTGCTGTTACCCTAAATAGTTTATTAGGCAAATTAGCGAAAGTTGCTTCCTTCTCTACTGTTTTTTTAGTTAACAATGCTTCCCTAACAGCACAAATTTTACATGGGGATGTACCTTTAGCAAAATACTCATAACACTTTTTAGTCGAATAATCTGGCCCTAAATCCCGAACACAAATATTACTAGCAAACCTTACATTATAATCAGCATCAATAATATTCAATCCTGTTTTTACAGCCTCTAATATATACCCAAGATCTTTATAAATTTCTAAATTTTTATTATTTTCCATTTTATTATTAAGCTAAAAATAAAAAAAACAACCCCCATTGGGTTGTTTCGACTTTAAAAATATTTCCGATAATTCTTTCATACTATAGGCATTATAACACTAAAAATAAAAAATAGAATTCTTTTATCTTATAAAACTCAAAGGCTGGGATTCTCACAAGGAGTTGAGAC
>CAYQXW010000073.1:0-8413 GCA_964421615.1 uncultured Planctomycetales bacterium | reverse complement strand
GTCTTCAGATCAATCCAACACGATTGTTTATATGGTTCCAATAGAAGCTCTAAAAGCCTTAGAAGGTTTTACTAAAAAAAATAAATCCTAATCTATCATTTAATTATGAAGAATATAGTTAATTGGAAATTTAAATATATTCTTATTGTGTTTTTTGTAGTTTCGTTGGTTTTAGTAATTTATTTATTTTTTTCAACCAAAAAAATCGATTTTAAATTAGAAAATATAAAACCGACTCCAACGATTGTTTCAACTACTACTACTACTACTACTACTACTACATATACTTTGCAAGGCAAAGTGTCTCTGATCACTGGAAATTGTATGCCGACTATTGGTAGCAACAATAATTGTAAACACACTTTCATTTCTAGAAATATCTTTATCAGAGATCCAATTAGTAAAAATTTAATTAAAAAAATTACTTCAGATAATAATGGTTTTTATCAAGTAGATTTGCCATTGGGAACATATAGTATTTTTGTGGAAGATAATAAAAAAGAATATTGTAATTCATTTGATGGACAAGGTAATGCCTGCCAAGTTGTTATTAAACCAGAAATAAATTATTACGACATTAAAATTAACCAGGCAGTTTGGTAATTTTATTAGTCTGAATCTTGTCTGAAAAAGTAATATAATCAACATAATTATGTTTTGCTCTTCTTGTGGTAAGAAATTAACTAAAGATAGTAAATTTTGTAAATATTGTGGTTTTGATTTAACAACCCATCAAAATAAAAAAGAATTAAATTTAAAACCAAAAAAAATAATTAGCAAAAATACAAAAAATTTTTCTAAGTTTTCAAAAATTTTTGGTATTGTCTGGCTATTCTCAGTTTTAGTTTTTTTTGCCATCGCTTTTCTTGCGGATAAATATCCTCAGTTTTCATTTAATAATTCTCAGATTTCATTAGGAATTTTATTTGGATCAGTTGGAATCGGCTGTCTTTCTTTTTTATCTTTAATTACCACTTTATCTTTAAATCTTTCATATGGAAAATATCCAGAGAAAAGTTCGTTCAAAAAATTTCTTAGATTTATTTTGTCTTTGATATTTTTACCATTTTTAATTATCCGTAATATTTGGACAGGATTGTTTGGCATTTTAGTTTTATTGCCAATTTGGGGATCTGGATTTTTTCTTGTTTTATTAATTATCGGGGTTATCAGATTTAGTACTCCAGTCAGTGGTAATTCGATGAACCCAACTATTTTAGATAAAGAAAATATCAAGCTTAGTTCTTTTACTTTTATAAATAAGTTTTTTTTCAGACCCAAAAAGGGTGATATTGTTACCTTTGAATCTGGAAGAACAGATGATTCTGAAGGAAAAATTGTTAGTTATATAAAAAGAATAGTTGCTGTTGGAGGGGACGAAGTTTCTATTCGTGATGGATTTTTGTATGTTAATAATGAACTGATCAAAGAACCATATACTGCCAAACCCAGATCAACTTTTGGAGGCTCATTTTTGGCCGATTGTAAATCTATTAAAATTCCCAATGGTTATTACTTCGTTATGGGTGACAATCGAAAAAGAAGTAAGGATTCTAGAGATATAGGTTTAATTTCCATTAATGAGATAGACAGTATTTTGTCATCTAGTAAACAAATTCAATTTAAAGATAGATTACGAGATGCTTCAAATGATGGTGTGGACCATGGTTTACCTTCATTTAATTTAGATGATTACTATCAAAAAATAAATAAAATTAGAAAAGATAATAACTTAAAAGAATTAAAAAGAAATGAAAAATTAGAAGCAGCCGCTTTAAGTCGAGCCAAATCAATTATTGAAAATAATGAAGTTGAATCAATTGGCAAAAACGAAAAAAGCAAATATCCTTACAGTAAAGCCATCAAAGATGCCGGCTATAACAATATCACTATCGGTGAAATAGTCACCACTGGTTATTATGATGCCGATGAATTATCTAGTTATTGGCTTGATTATGAAACTAAAAAGAATTTATTAAACAAAGAATTCCAAGATACAGGAATTGCTTCTTTTGTCGGCAAAATAAACGATTGTGAAGTTCAAATAATAGTCCAAGAATTTGGTGGTTATGTTCCTCCTAATTACAACAAATCTACTATTGAAGGTTGGGAAAAAGTTTTATCTAGGTTAAAAGAAATACAACCTTCATGGCAAAAATGTAAAGACTGGGGCAAATTATATGAAGAGAACAAAACTGCCTGTGACAGAATCAATGAAATCTTAAATATTCGAATTAACAATATTGCTGCCGCTGTTAGTAGAATGAAAAGTAATCAATGGTTGACATCGTCCGAATCAAGAGGTTTAGATCAAGACGAAGCTTTGTATAACGAACAAGACAATTTAGCTACTAAACTTAATAGTCTATAAACTTTATATTGTTCTATAATCATATTTAGGGCAAAATGAAAAAAACAATTAAATCTTTAGTAATATCACTTTTCTTAATTGGAAGTTTAGCTTATGGCACAAAAATAGTTCAACAAAACCAAGAAAATCGAAGTAGTGCTGCTGAATCTTTTGAAGATAATCGAGTTGATATTGATCTACCAAAAATCAATCAAAACCAAATTGAAAAGATAGAAAAAATCGCTAAAGAAAATGAAACGCCCAGCTCAATAGTAAACTATAAATCAAACAAATATGGTTATGAATTTAGTTACGATAGCAAAATCTGGGAAGATAATGGACCTACTGGTGGCAGAATGATCGATAATCAAGATTTAATTTCAATTTATCTAAAAACTAAAAATAGCACAAAAGCATTAATAACCTTTTCAGTCGGTGTTGATGCTGATGATTTAGATAAAAGAACAGATCAATCAATTGCCTCATCATTGAAATACGGGGCTCAAGATAAGAGAAAACTTCTCAGCCGAGAAAAAATAAAAATTGGTGATTATGATGCCAACAAACTTGTCTATACAGAAAATAATTTTATTGATATGAAATCTGTTATTAATACAGAGGAGTATCATTTAGTTCAAAATGGAAAAAGCTATGTCTTTATGGTAAATTCTACCGAATTTGGAGAAACTCCTGCATTAATAAATCAATTATTAAAATCTTTTACATTTTTCAAACCAACAGAGAATGATGAACCAGGACAAGTTAAAGGTGTTTCTACAAAAGCAGATGATATCGAAAAAACTTTCACCGAAGTTCAATTATCAGAATTAGTCAAACCATCAGTTGTAGGAGTCGTCCAATTATCTTGTTTTAAATTAAAAGTAGATAATGTTAATTACACAAGCAAGTATCTTCAAAGCAGTTATAACTTCTGTAGTGGAGGTCAGGGAAGTGGTTTTATAATTCAAAAAGATGGTTATATAGCTACAAACGGTCATGTTGCCAAATCATACCCAGAAGGAGCTATGGTATCCAGTTTTCTTTATAATACTGGAGAATTAAATTCATTTGAACGAGATCTGATTCGAGAAATTTATTTCTATAATATGGGAACTGAAATAAATTTATTTGAAGCAAATAAATATTTAGTTCAAATAAATTCAAGTCCAACAGAATTAAATGATTTAATAAAAAATGTTTATGCCTTAATTGATAAAAAAATAGTTTCTTTTGAAGACATCGGTTCTAAAATTTATATTAGATTAGGTAACGAAGCGTTTAACTTTGATTACAACAACAAAGATTTTTTAAATATGGTTAAAACAAGTGATTCTGTATTTGAGGCAGAATTAGTTGATTTTAATTATTCCAATAGTGAATCTATAGAAGTAATCAAACAACAAAAGAAAATAGAAGGAAGTGATGTTGCCATATTAAAAATTAAAAATGGAAACAATAATATGGTATTTCCTTCTTTAGTTTTAGGAAGTGTTGATAATTTAAAAGAAGGAGAACAGTTGTTAGTTATAGGTTTTCCAGCATTAGTTGATGGTAGTGAAACTCAACAAAGTATTATCAGTTATAAAAGTTCATCGTATAAACCGACCATCACTCGTGGAATTGTTAGTGCAATTAAAGAAGATAATGGGGGTAGGAAACTAATTCAAACTGATACTTCAATTGATCATGGAAACAGTGGGGGTCCAGCTTTAACTATGGATGGTAAAGTTATTGGAGTTGCTACTTATGGATTTGAGGGTACAGGTGGAAATTATAACTTTTTAAGAGACATATCTGACATATCAGATTTAATAAGTAAAAATAATATCACTATATCAGCAAGTAAATCATATAATGATTGGAGTTTAGGACTGAGCAATTATTGGAAAGAATATTATAAAAGTTCATTACCATATTTCAATCAAGTCAAATCATCTTATGCGATTCATCCAACCGTATCTGAATTTATGAATGATGCTAATGAGGCCATAAAAGAAGGTAAAGATAAAGAAGTAAATTGGCTATTAATAGGCTTGACAATTGGAGGGGTAATTATAGTTTTAGCTGGATTAACGGTATTCTTGATAATTAAGAAAAAAAAGATTATGAAAAATCAAACCGAAGTTGCAACCAACAATCCTTTACCAACTCCAACTCCAACCGCAACTCCAATTCCAAATCAAACTACAAACTCCACCGAGACTATTAATTCAGTAGCACCTCCTGTTGAACAAACACCAAATAATAATCCAAATAGTCCGATAAATTAAAATTAACTATGACTAAAAACCCTTTTATCAACGCTCTAAGTGCTTCTGTTTACATCACTCTTATTGTTACTATCATGAGTTTTGTAACTAAACCGTTACAAAACAAACCAGATACTTTTGCTGCTCCAATAGTCTTTTTATCAATACTTACTCTTTCTGTTGCCGTTATGGCTTTTTTGTTTTTTTACCAACCACTTTTGCTTTTTATAGACGGCAAGAAAAAACTAGCCGTAAATTTGTTTATCAAAACTATTGGTATTTTTGCTGTCATTACTACTATAGCTTTAATTCTCCTTTTTTCTGGATTAATTTAGATAAAAACTAATTTATTTCCACCGTATTCATTATTTTTTCTAGTATTTCCAAATTTTGTTCACTTGGAAATTTGACTGTCAAAATAATTGCTTTGTAGGTTGATACTCCGATTTCGGTTTTAAGAGGGAAAGCATAAACAAAATCTTTAAGAATATTTTCATTACCATCGTCGTCATAAAAAGTTTTATCTCGACTAATTTTATAACCGTTAACCCCTTTTAAATTTTTTATTTCTTCAATACTTTTATTACTACAAAGCGCACTTCCGCCAGTTTCATCCAAATTACAATACAAATCATTTTGCATCAACGATTTTGACAAATCATTATTTAATAGTTGAGATTCAGTTATCCCGTCAATTCTAAAACCTATTTCTTTAATAGTTCCACCGGGATACGGACTTTGTGTTTCAAAATTCAATGATTTTGGATAAGCCAACAAAAAACCAAATTTATCATCTCTAAATTCTTGTGTTTCATTACTTATTTCAAGTTTCGTTTCTTTCTTTTCTTCAATTATTTCTGAAGGTTTTTGATTAGAGATTATATTTTCAGTTTTTTGACCACATCCTCCCAAAAAAAGCATTGATATTACAATTAAAATTTTGCCAAACATTTCTTTTTTCATTCAAACTTATTATTTCATTTTTATCTTCAAAAAACCACTTTAGTTTATTTATTAAAACCATTGCTATTTTTGCCATTATTACAATTATCACCTTAATTCTCTCTTTTTTCGGATTAAACTAGTTTAAATTTTCCCAAAAAACTGGTAAGATACTATCTTCATGATTACTAAATTGGGAAAACAAAAATTAGAAGAAAAAATTAAAGATCTTAAAGCAGAATTGCTCACAACTTATGAAAAAAGAAGTGAAGCTGCTGAAGAAGGGGATCTTAAAGAAAACTCTGCCTATATTGCTTATGGCGAACAATCTCATGTTTTAAACGCTCAAATTATTGAGTTGGTCGAAGATTTAAAATCATCTGTCGTTGTAAGTGCTCCAACTCAAATCGAAACTGTCGTTTTTGGTTCCAAAATTACTGTTCGTTTTGAAAATGACGGACGAACTAACACCTTTGTTTTAGTTGGTAAAAACGATGCTCGTATTTATCCAGATTGGATTTCTATTGAAAGTCCATTAGGTATAGCCACTTTAAATCATAAAAAAGGTGATAAAGTTGAAGTTAACGGCCAACCAGTCACTCTTATTGATATAGCTATTGGTAACATTTAAATCTGATAAACTCTGTCATGGTTGAAAAACAAAATCATCATCAAATAAGTTGGTCAGAAGTATCTGATAAATTAAATAGTTTAACTGCTGTTGATGGTGGTTTTACACAAGCTACCAGAGGAATATTAAAACTCGATGATGGTCAAGAAGTTTTTGTTAAACAGGGTAGTGATCCAGAAACTTGTAAACGGGCTCAAAAAGAAATTCGAGTTTATCGATTTTTAGAATCTCAAGGATATTCTTATATTCCTCAATTATTAACAACTAATCCAGATGAAACCGGATTTGTTTTGTCGGCTCATTTACCAAAAGACGGTTGGGATTGGAAAGGTAATTGGACATCCAAAAGAATTACAAAAACTCTTGAAGCTATGGATGTTCTTTCTGAGTTAAAACCAGATGGTAAAAATTCAGATTTATTTTTAGATAAATTTATTAATCAAGATAGTGATGGTTGGTTACCACTTTTAAATTCAGAACAACTTCAACAAAATTTATTTCAAAAACTTCATCAGTTAAATTTTGATTTTGATTTAAAAAAAGAATCGACCAAAAGTAAGTTTATCTTTCAAGATACTCATCTAGTTCATAACGATGTCAGATCTGATAATTGTGCTTGGAACAAAAATCAAAATCAAGTTTGTTTAATTGATTGGGATTGGTGCCAGATTGGTGATCGTCGAGTTGATATTGCCGCTACTCTTGTCGATATCGCTTCTAGTGGTTTTGATATTTCACCATTTTATTCAAGACTTGATCCAAATGCTCTTCATTGGTTAGTAGGCTATTGGTTTAAATCAGCTGCTTCTCCAGGTCCACAAAAAGTCAGAGATTTTCAATTGAATTCAGGTCTAAAAGCTTGGGAGTTATTCAACTTAGTCAAATAAACAAACTATTTTTTATTCATCTCTTTTTTATACTGTTTTATCGTTGCCGGATATATCAATTTTATTTTTTTTAAAACATTTTTATTCAAAATTAACCACTCAGTTTTTTCTTTTATTAATTCTATTAATTCTTCTCTTACACCAAATCTAATCCACAAGTTTATCGAATCTTGATGTAGTACTTCGTCTTTAATATAAGTGTCAATTATAATTTCGTTATATTTCCTCATCACTTCTTTTTTTTCTCTATTTGGTGTTTCTATATATTCCAGATGTTTTAAATATTTTTTTATTGGAAACTTTAAAATATCATCCAGGTCTTGAAGGATTTTTAATCCAGTTCTAATGGCCCAATTTTCTGGTGACAAATATATTTTTTCATCTCCAAATTTTCCAAACAATTCTGGAAAAATTTCTTTAAAAACGTCAGCTTGAATTCGGTCATAAATCATATGGGTCATCCAACCCTTTCTAAAGTCATCTTTTCCAAAAAAATTTTTATCATAAACATCTTTACAATGAGTGATTTTTCTATCAATTTTAGTTATATATCGACTATCTGGATAAATCGTCCCAGAAATATATTTATCCAGATTTTTGACATCAAAATCATCTTTAACATCCAAAGCAAATCTGATATGTGTTCCTAACAACGCCATGAACATATTATATTCATGTTTAGTCAATATTCATATATAATTAAATTGAATTAATAAATTTTGTACAATGGAAAACTTAGAAAATCAAAATCCAACTCCAACTCCAGTCGTCAACAAACCCAAAACTACCAATAATTTTTATTTGGAAATTTTTAAACAATACAAAAATTTTGATGGACGAACTAGTAGAAATGAGTTTTGGATTTTTGTTTTAATTAATGTTTTGATTTCTGTTTTATTAAGTATTTTATGGAATCCTCTTGGTATTCTTTTTCTAATATTTGCTTTTGTTCCTTGTGTTGCTCTTAGTGTTCGTCGAATCCATGACTTAAATAGAGAATTTTGGTTTGCCTTAATTCCTTTTTATAATTTATATCTTTTTATTCAAAAGGGGACTAATGTTGATCAACCAAATATTTTTGGTCCTCCTACCAAAGATGATAAATTCAAAACCAGTTTTATTTTTATATTAATAACAATAATTATTGCATTGTTTGTTGGTAAGATATCTTTTGAACAATATCAAATCAAAAAAGCCAGAGAAAAATGGGAAGCTCTTTATACTTCAAACGACACAGCCAAAGTTAACACTGAATTGGAAAAATTAAATCAAGCATCTTTAATAGAAGTTGAGAAAGCCCAGACACTTGAAGAAATCATTATTGCTTTTCGCAATGCTCCACGAGGTAGTCAAT
>CAYQXW010000072.1:0-8437 GCA_964421615.1 uncultured Planctomycetales bacterium | reverse complement strand
CTCTGTAATTATGTCAAATAAACGTAACCCCCCAGCATGATTAGCGCTAGGGAACATACCGCAAATATACAAAATTTTCAATTTTTTCTGAGAATTAATAACCGGAATTTCAGATTGCATATTGAAATTACTATTCTCTACCATAATTTCAGTCAAAATATCATATACTCTGTAAATTGAAATGCTTTGTTTTTCATAAATCTGTGTAACTGTAGAAAAAATTTCTTTAATGTTTGGCTTCAAGACCTCATAATCCTGTCCAAAATAATAATTAAAAACTCTCTCAAACTGCAAAAATACTTGACTATATAGCAAATTAACAAATTGGTTATCTTTTACAAAATTATTTAAATGGTTTTTAGAAACACTTTGTGCTGAGAATAAACAACCGGATGCAAAACCTTTCAAAATATAATCAATAAGCGGATTAATTTTACTCTTATTATCAAGATAATTATTTTTATAAAATTTAAGATCAAAAAAAGGATTGGGATTGCAATCGCTTTTAAAACCAAACCTTACAAAATGCAGCAAAGGATTTACAGAAATACTTTCATTTTTTAAATATGTATTCCTGTAAAAGATACTATCAAATAAAGGATGTGGATCTTTTAAATTATTAGCGCCAAAAGTAAAGAAATGCAGTAAAGGATTTATTTTTGAATTATTTAGTTCTTTAATTTGAGATAAATAATAAATACTATCGAATAAAGGATGCGGATTGAGCTTTAAAGAAACACCTTTAACGATATAATGCAATAGAGGATTATCTTTTGCGTCTGAATCATCTTCAACCTGGCTTAAATAATATTCAACATCAAATAAAGGGTTAGGCCAAAATCCTGATTTCGCTCCTATTTCCATATAATGGAAAAGAAGATTATCTTCTTTTTTTAACTTATACTTCTGCGCATAAAATTCAGCATCAAAAAGTACTTCTAATAACTTTGCGATTTCCTGTTTTCTTTTTTGTTCTTCTATCTTTTGTTTTTCAGCTTCAATCCGCCTAATATTTTCACTAATAATTTTTGTTTGTGCTAAAACTACCTGCTGCTGGGCTGCATCTACCGCACATCCCCCTAAATTCTCCAACAAATTTTTAGCTAAAATAAAATTATTCTGTTTAATGGCTATATTAATCAAAGCAACTATAACATCTGACTTTTTATGTTTATCCGCAGCAAATTTAATTAAGTACTCACAAGCTTTATCCAAACCCATTGCGCCACTTAACTCCGTAATTTTTACAAGTACTGCGGCTGGAACTGAATCATTGGTAAGAATTTCTAACATAGAACCTAAAATAATTAAAGCATTAGAATATTTCTGAGCTTTTTCTTTTAAAGCCACTAAACTCGACATTTGGGTTTCTAATGCGGATTTATCATTAATCAATTTATCGATATCTATATTCTTACGGTTTACAATTTCATCTTTCTGTTTAATCGCTTCTTCTTTTTGTCGAATAACTACATCCTTCTGGGAAATTACTTCTTCTTTCTGCTGAATAATTACATTTTTCTGCTGAATTACTTCTTCTTTTTGCTGGATAACAGTATTTTTCTGCTGCAGCTCAACTTCCTTTTGCTCTAACTGTTTTTCTTTTTGCTTAACAATATCAATATATTCTCTCTGTTCATCATAGAAATTAAATATTTTTAATGCATTAGTTTCCCCTGTTACTTTAGACTGTTTATTTCTTCTAGCCGCTATAGTTTTTAAATAAATTCCTTCTAATTCTAAAGCTTCGGTTTCAATTGTTTTTACCTTACCTATTTGATTTGCAAATTTTTTAATGCTTCCGGGATTTTTAAAAATTTGCTGTAATTTTAAACTCAAATCATTTGCATCTGCAGGTTTAAATAATAATCCATTAACTCCATGTTTTATAATCTCAGGATTACCCGCAACCTCAGCAGCAATAACTGGAACACCAGCGTATAATGATTCCCTTATCACAAAAGGATAATTTTCTCCAATAGACGGGACGATAACCATATCATTTTCAGAAAATATTCTAGGCAAGTCTACAGGAAAATATCCTCCCAAATAATACACATTTCTCATTTTAGATATTCTATCTATAATTTCAGAACTATATCTTACATCTGCAGGCATCCCATAAATATACAACTGTGCGGTTTGCGATTTAACTTTTTCCCAAGAATCTAACAAAATATGACAACCTTTACGAGATATTAATGCTCCTAAATAAGCTAACCGTAAAATTTCTCCTTGTTCGCCATTCTTTTTTATCTTTTCAAAAGGTTTAATCCCAGTATTAACAACTTGAATTTCCCGCTTTAAACCATATTCTATCAACTTATTTCTTAAAAAATTAGATGTTGCAACAACAACATCTGGCATAAAAAACATTTTTTTCAAGTATTCTTTTCTCAAATACAAATACATAGGAAACTTACGCATATCCCCACTTTTAGGATCTTTAGAACAACAAGTAATACATTTTTCAATACTATCTGGGCCACTGCAATAACGATTATCTGCAGTAGAAAATAATATTTGCTGGCATATAAACCAAAAATCATCAACTTTAAGAACGGAGGGAATTTTCATTCTATTCACTAACTCTAGCAAAGAAGCAGACAGTCCATTTAAATGCTGAAAATGAACAATATCATATTTACTTTTCTTTAAATATTTCTCAAAAACTTCATTCACCTCATCGCTATATATATTTTCAATTGGATCTCTGCTCTCGTTATTTAATTCAAAAATTTTCAAACCAGAATATTTTTTCTCAGATATAGAAAACTTTTTTTTATCTAAAGAATAATGCGGATAAAAAACATTTACCTCATGCCCCAAATTCTGCAACTGCTCAGAAAGATGCAAAGTATATAACTCTGTTCCTGCCAAACTATGAGGAGGGAAATTATGAACAACTTGCAATATTTTTAATTTATTTTTAGATCTTTTTATAGCTAATGATTTAGCAAAGCGAGGACAGAACTGCTCATCTATCATTTTATTAATTTCGATAATAACTCGATCAGAAGATTTACCATCCAACTTATACAAAAACTTTTTTAAATTCAACTCAAAATCTTCCGGGAATAATTTTGTTCTTTTTAAATCAGGCAAGGTTTTCTTGAGCTTATTAAAAAGAGAATCCGTAGAAGCAACCACTGATTTATAAACCCGATTATCACACAAAGAATTAGCTCCTGGAGACAAACGTTCATGAATAACACTTACAACTGGAACATTTAAAGCTAATGACTCAAAAGCCACTGTGGATTGATTAATAATTGTTAATGAAGCTCCTTTTAAAACAGCTGACAATTCAAATTTTTCATCTAAAGACAATAAACGATATCGCTGCTTAGAGAAACTTCCTAAAACACTGCGAATAACTTTATCCATTCCATATTCAAAATCCGTTGGATGAGGTTTTACAACCAAAACCATATCCGGATACTTGGCTATCACTGCAGAAAAAATAGCTTTTAAAAAATCCTTTATCTCTTTATCGCTAAATTTTCCTCTATTTTTCATGCCTGTTAAACAAGATACGGGATAAAAACAATAAAACAAATCACCTAGATCAAACTTCTTTCTAAATTCTTTATTCAAATGAATAATATCATCTGAGAAAATATCATCAAATTTAGGACTACCTACTATCTGCAACCTGTTAGGATCCATTCCTGCTATATCAATATATCCTTGATAAAACAGTTCCCCCCACAACATAACCTTATCTGAAGAAAAAGCATATTCTGCTTTTTTACATAACTGCCAAACATCTTCTGTATTCCAAGCCCCATGTTGTAAAACCATAGTAGGAATACCTATTTTCTTCGCTTTATTCACGCAATCTCTCCCAATTGCATGATGAGAACCTGCATCATCAGCAGCAGTTAACAATAAACGCGGACAAGATGATGATAAAAATTGATTAAAAAGTTTATAATCAGTAGCAAATAAAATACCTGCCTGCTCTAATAATTTTGCATCCCGATCTTGGTAACGCACCACCGGAAGATGATCTGGATACTTTAAAGTAACTGTTACTTTGAAATTTTGATCTTTTTGTAACCGTTTTAAAACAGGCAATAAATTGGCTAAACATCCATGAACATGAACCACTGCGTGAATTAATCTACAAGCATTCATAATGATCTCACTAGATAATTTTTATTAATAGTCACTAACCCTACTTGTTCTAATTTAGTTATAAAATCATTTACTTCAGAAAATGATAAAGACAATTTTTTTGCTATTTGCAGTATAGAAAAGTTACCATCTACATACTGAATAATTTTAAGCATGTTTCTATGCGCTAACAGCTGCTTATTCCTATCAACGCTAAGATTATATTCTGAAAAACAAGGTTCTCCCTTAAAGTTATTTTTAGGAAATCCGTTTTCTTCTAAAGTGTCAATCATCGCTAATACATTCATTGCAGAATTTTTTAACATTTGCTCGTTAGTAATCTCGAGATTATCTTTATCAGAATGATACTCTTTATAAGGTCTATACTGATGTCCCCAAGGTAAAGCCCTGGAATAAGAAAGCATAGGAATTCTCACTCCCGGGGCATTAAATTGCCGTTCATCATTACCGACAACACCTAAATACGGAGCAACCCAAGCATTATCTTCACTACGCAAATGCACATATTCAAAACATTCATCAATAACACTATTACCTAAATACGATAATTGCAATGCCGGAGAATTAGTTAAACCTGTCATTTCCAGAAACAACCCGCCTATTATATTATTTAAATTTAATTCATTTTGGCTCAACCAAGCAATGCTTCCAATTGTTTCAGTAGTGATCAATAAACGATAAGAAAACCTGCGCTGTGTACGCTGCTGTAATAATTCCATCACCGCTAAAGCAGTAGCAACTCCGCTTAACCCGTCATTAACTTGAAAAGGATGGTCTAAATGCGCACATAACACAAACTCTTCGGATGATTCACCTGGTAAATAATACTCACCTATTCTCAAATCCCCGTCAACAAAAATACTTTCTATACAAACATGGTATTTATCTTCTATTAATAAATCTTTATTTTTTTTAGAACAACAGAAACCCCAATTTTTTTGATAATAATAAAAAATAAATGGAACAGCATCTTCTAAATAAGGATGCGTAAATAAATGATTAAATAATTCCTCTTTAGAAACAACCTGATCAAGTGAAATAGAATAAGCAGCCACACAAAAAGGATTTACTTCATAATCTAATAATTTTCTTCCATCAAGAGTTTCAATATAAGCTTTTAAACATTTCCATTTGGAAGGAATTTTCCAAGTCCAACACTTTTGGCCTGTAGGGTATGCGTTAATTTTCAAAGGGAATTTTTTAGCTAATATATCTAATGACTTATTGTAATCGTCAGATAACATAAGCCGATTTAAAGGATACAACTCTTTTATTAAACTTATTTGATCAATCATTATTATTTATTTTGCGTGAACTTCCCACAAAGCATTCATTCCTCTTACGCCATTTAAGCAATCTTCTTCATAATTATGAATTAAAGATATAACCTTAAAATATTTACCATACAAATCATCAATATTTTCTCTATTTAAAAAAACTATAGACTCAAGATCTTTAAAATATCCCGACCTAAACTTTCCGTATGTACTTTTACTTATAATTTCTCCATAATTTTTATCTGGATGTTTATCACTATAAATCATGGAAAAAAATATACCGTTATTTTTGAGAACTTTCTTTGTTTGAACTAATGTTTGTTCTATAACTTCCCAGGATGTACATGTAAGAGACCCTCTATCAATTACTGCATCAAAATACTGTTCTGGCCAAGGTAAAGAAACAAAACTCCCTACACGCAAATCTCCATTTAATTTTTCTTTAGCAAACCGATTTTTTGCAAAATTAATAGCCGAAACTGAACCATCAATCCCAAATACAGAAAATCCCTCTCTAGCCATAAACCAAACATTATTACCAGCTCCACATCCTAACTCTAAAATCCTAACTTGGGAACGATCAGATATTTTTCCAAATTGAGAAAGAATAAATCTAACAACTGCATGATGCGGATAAAGATTCAAATGTTTACCTTGAGAATAAATAATAGATTCCCAACACTGATTCCAACCATTAACGCTCATTTACTCAATACCTTTCTGCTGGCAATAAGCTAAAATCTTAGGAATAGAAGATAAATTTTGCACTGTATCAGGATTAATATCTAAACCTAAAGAAGATTGTAACGCCAATAAAATTGTAATATGCCCTAAAGAATCCCAATGGTCAAATTGATTTAAAGCAGCATCATCTGGAATTTTCTCTATAGGAAGATTCCATTCTGAAGCAAAAACTGACTTTATTTTTAATAATAATTCTTTTTCCATTATATCATCTATTTTTTAGCTACCAATTCAATTAATACCCCCCCGGTACTCAACGGAGAAAGGAATGCTACTTCTTGATTAAAACCATAAGCTTTATACACTTGTCCATCTAGTAAACTATAATTTTTCTGTTTAAAAAAATTGATAGCTTGCTGCATATCCGAAACCTCCAATGCTATGTGATGCAAAGGACTCGGGGCATTTTTTTTTAAATAATTTTCTACAACATTACGCTCTTGGATTGGTTCAACAAATTCTATTTTTACATTTAATCCGTCAAAATATTCACACCTCACTCCTAGCTCCTGCATAACTGTTTGAGAGTTAGTAAAACAAGCAAAATCATTAAAAACAGTTTTAATTTTATCCGCATACTTTGAAACTATTGCAATATGATCAATTTTATTTATAAAACTTGCAACACTGTTAGTATTTTTCTTATCAACAAATAAAAATTTATCTGTTTTTAATAAAGGAGCCATAAACTGTTCAAAATCTCCAATAGAAAAAGAACTTAATTTACACAAACCAACTTGAGCATGTTTTATGTATCCTGCTGCATCAAATTGGGCACCAGCAAATTCAGAATTAATGGATATACCCAAATCATTAATATTACGTGCATACATAAAAAATTCCGTATCTACACTCGTAAAACCATCAACAACAACTCCACTAAAACGTTTCCAATATCTATATGGGACTTGATGCATTTCTTCTAACCAATGAACATGAACAACTCCTTGATGAAAATTACAACCAATCAACAAATATTTTGCATTAAGTTCAAATAAACGATGGAATACCGAACTTTTACCGAAAGAAGTTATCGCCTTTATCTCAGATAACTCTCTAGCTAATTTACCCCAAACTGAAACTGTATGCTCTGGAGTATACATTGTTCTTAATACTCCAGGAAATAATCTAAACGCTTCTGTAAGCACTCCAGACTCAGACAAAGTTAACGCTCTATTAAACATACCTGTTTTACAAAATTCAAAATTAAAAGCAGGCATAACAATCGTACCATCTAATCCTACAACTTCAATTAAAGACTCTATAACATTTTTAATAGGGTCTTCCATCAACCCTAACGCCATCATTGAAGATGCAACATAAACAATATCACCAGCACCAATTCCAGCATCCCTAATACCTTTTATAAAATCTGTTTTCGACACTCTAAATTTATCTTTCATTTATAATGTCTTTCAAATTTTTAGGCCAGTTATCAATATCTATACCAAACTGTGCACACAATACATATATCCAACGATCTAGTCCGAATCCTACACAACAACTATGCGCAATACTTCCATCTGGCAATAAAATATTAAAAGCTTTACCAAAATGATCTTGATGATAATTAACCGAGCCTATTGCCAAAAACTTTGAGTTAAACGGTAAGCAAGCTTGTAATTCATGTTTCAAATTAAAACTTATTTGATAAACTCGTTTTTTATCATAAGTATCAATAAAAAAAGGATCAGATGCTGTACGAATCATTGCCTCAAGATTAAAATATTTAATTAAATCCTGAGCTAAGCTTAAAAATAAATTCTGACATTTTTTAATCTCTTGCATAGAACCAATAAAAACTATTTCCCTCATTAAAAACTCTCTTAACCGAGTAAGACCTTGCATAGCTTGTCCTTCATGCCTAAAACAACGAGCAATAGATGTCCCACCAATAAGTTCACTTTTTAGTGTTTTATTTTCATTAATTTTATAAAAATGATAACATACTGCGGGCGATAAAGCAGAATCAGCGATAAGAATTTCAGAATTATTAAAAAATTCAGCACTATCATCAGTTTCTTTTAATAAATTAAGAATTTTAGGAAATTTTTCTTGCTGACAACAAACATGAGAAACAATATTGGCATTATGCAAAAACCCATCTAAATACCCTACTTTTTTCAATACGCTTAAATCGATAATTGCTGGAGAATAATATTCGTCTACTCTAAAAGCCAATGATTTTTCACGGAAAAATCTATCCAACCCTACTAATAATTTATTTACAAAACCAGAATAAACAAATCTCCCTATTCCAACTGGTGAAATTAATC
>CAYQXW010000071.1:0-8503 GCA_964421615.1 uncultured Planctomycetales bacterium | reverse complement strand
AAAGAAAATAAAAAAAATAAACCAGTTTTTACCCATAAAATCACTTGCCGACATTAAAAACTTAGTAGGCCAAGGAAGTTCATCTTTCATATTCACATATAAAACCAACAGTTTTGGCAAAAAAACAGTTAACATAATATACACAGTCGCAATCCCTACAAAAAAAATAAATAATGGATACGCAAAAGCAGATTTTATTTTCCTAATAAGATCCAAATCTTTTTCCTGATAATCTGCAAGATTATTTAACACCTCACCTAAAAGACCGGCTTTTTCCGCAGCTTTTACCATATTCACATATAAATTATTAAAAACCTGAGGAAATTTAGCAAAAGCATCAGAAAGTGTTTTCCCATCTTTAATATCTTTTTCTATTTCAGTTACAACATCTGCAATATTCTTATCTTCAGATTGTTCTTTAACTAAATTAAGCGCCTGCAAAATAGGAACATTAGCTTTGACTAATCCAGCTAACTGACGGGTAAAAATATTGACACTGCGATATGAAATTTTTAAATTAAAATTAACCGAGCGTTTATGATTATCATTTTTATCTTTTTCAGTAATACTTATGGCAACTAAATTCTGCTCATTTAATTTACCGACAACTTCATCTTTAGAACTGGCCATCATTTGGCCTTCTACAATTTCCTGGGGACCTTTTTTTGCTTTGTAAAAATATACAGACATTTTTTTCCACCATTAAATTATTGTGTCACTCGCATAACTTCTTCAACTGTCGTAATCCCAGCTAAAACTTTTGCCCATCCATCGTCGCGCAACAATTTCATCCCAGCAGATACAGCTTTATTTTTTATGACATCTGAAGAAACTTTATCTAAAATTAACTTTCGAATATCATCATTAACCATCAAGATTTCATAAATTCCTGTACGCCCAAAATATCCTGTATTATTACAGTAGTTGCATCCTTTGCCCTTAAAAACATTTTTATTTTGATATTTCACCGGCTCTTTACATTTTGGGCAAATCACTCTCACTAACCTTTGCGCCACAAATGCTACAACAGATGAAGAAATTAAATAAGGCTCAATTCCAATATCAATCAGACGAGTAATTCCACTTGCTGCATCATTTGTATGCAGCGTTGAAAAAACCAAGTGACCTGTTAAAGCGGTTTGAATAGTTATTTCGGCAGTTTCAAAATCACGAACCTCCCCCACCATCATTACATCTGGGTCGTGACGCAACATACTTCTTAACATCATGGAAAATGTTAAACCAATTTTAGGATTAACCTGCGTCTGAGAAATTCCTTTTAATTCATACTCTACAGGATCCTCGATCGTTAAAATTTTCCGTTCTCTTGTATTAAGCCGGCTTAAACAAGCGTATAAACTTGTAGTCTTACCGCTTCCAGTAGGCCCAGTAACAAAAATAATTCCATTTGGCCTTTGAATTAATTCAAGAATAGTTTTCAAATCATTATCACCGATCCCCAAGTTATTAATATCAAAAAGCATAGTGACCGGTAAAATTCTAATAACTATATTTTCTCCATACAATGTAGGAATAACAGAAACACGCAGTTCATATTCAGTATCCGAAATACGCACCTTTGCTCGTCCATCCTGAGGAAGACGGCGTTCAACAATATCAACACCCGACATTACTTTGATTCTGGAAATTATTGCAGGATACAAATATTTAATAGTTTCAGGAACCTGAGCATCATAAAGAATACCATCAACCCTATAACGCAGCGCTAAATCATTACGAAAAATTTCGATATGCACATCAGTCGCGCGATCAGTAATCGCCTGATGCAAAATTTGGTTAACCAACTTAACAACAGAAGCATCTTCTGACATCTTCTGAATATCATCTACATTTGCAAATTTATCTTTATGAGAAGAGGAAACTAAATCCTGTGAAAGAATCTCTTCCACAGTTTCTGCACCTACACCATAATACTGATTTATAGAATTTTTTATATCGTTGGACAATGCTAGAACGGTTTCAACACGCAACCCCAAATGCGCCTCTAAATCTTCAACGGCAGAAGACTCAAAAGGGTTTGAAATTGCAATCACTAAAACATTTTCATTAATACTAATCGGAATAATTTTATGGTGCCAGACAAATTTGGCAGGAACAGCTCTAATAACTTTTTCATCAATTACTATTTTCTTAAGATCTACAAATGACAATCCTTGCTGCTGCGCTAAAACAGAAAGCAGTTTTCTTTCAGTAACAAATCCCATGCTAAGCAAAACCTCACCTAACATTTTCCGAGTCTTCTGCTGCTCTAAAACCGCAAGCTTCAACTCTTCAGCAGTTATTACTTTATTTTCAACTAAAATATCGCCTAACCTGATTGCCATTAAATTACTCCTAGCTCACTAATACTACCTATCATATAAAATTTTTCTTCTTTGGTAGAATCAAAATCACCTGAAATAATCTTGGCGCAACCTTCTAATGTTTCTTCTATTCTAACATATTTACCGCTTTTTCCGGTATAAATTTCCGCAATAAAAAACGACTGGGTCAAAAAATTTAAAATCTTTCTCGCCCGGTTATATAAAATCTTATCTGCCTGCGATAATTCTTCTAATCCAATAACCATAACTATCTTTTTTAGCTTTTCATACCGCGATAAAATTTCTAAGCATTTCTGCGCTATTTCAAAATGTCTATTACCGACAACCATAGGATCTAAATTACTACTTGAAGAAATCAAAGGATCTATTGCAGGATATAAACCTAATTGGATTTTTTCTCGTGATAAAACCATGATTGAATCCAGATGTCCTAAAATAGTTGAGATCGCTAAATCTGTAATATCATCTGCCGGAACATACACTGCCTCAACTGCAGTAATAGACCCAAGAGCATCAGAACTAATCCTCTCATGGAATTCACTTACTTCCGAAAATAATGTTGACTGGTAACCAGTTTCAGAAGGCACTCGCCCCAACAACGTGGATATTTCCGCTCCCGCCTGAACAAAACGATAAACATTATCTATAAAAAACAAAACATCATTATTCTGATTTTTTAAATACTCCGCCATCGCAACACCAGAAAAAGCAACATTAAATCTTGCACCCGGAGGTTCATTCATCTGACCGAATACTAGCATTACTTTATCTAAAATATTTTGTTTCATTAATTCATAATACAATTCATTTGCTTCCCTGCTTCTTTCCCCTGCACCAGTAAAAACACATTTCCCGTTATGTTTTTGTATAACATTATGCATAATTTCTAGAATCAGAATACTTTTTCCTAAAGCTGCTCCTCCAACAAGTCCTGTTTTAGAACCTTTGACCATTGGGAAAAATAAATCAATAATTTTTATTCCAGTTTCCAATAATTCAAACTTATTTTGAGAAACTTTCTCTGGCTGAAGCAAATTCTGAGTTAATTTACCTCTAACATTTATATAACTATCTTCTTGTATTTTCCCTAAATTATCAATCGGATCACCATTAACATTTACAATTCTCCCCAATAAACCGTTACCAACAGGAACAGTTAAGAATTTACTGATTTGAGTTACTTGCGCTTTATACTCCAAGTTTAACGTTGAACTCAAAGCGACACATTTTGCAATATTACCATCCAAATGCTCGAGAATCTCTAAAAAAATTAATTCTCCTTTGGCGTTTTTTGTTTCCAATTTTGCGTAAAGATTCGGCATTTTTGCATCCTGCATAAATTCAACATCTACAACAGGACCATTGACTGAAATTACTTTTCCTAATATTTTATTTTTTTCCTGGCTCATTTTTGGTTAACCATTCTTATCGCAAAATTCTCTCTCATCCCCTGATCCAAAGAATCATGGTAACTTTTTAAATACTGCAAATTTAAATCTTTTTCTTTCCCTAACAGTGTTTGATAACTTTCTTCCAAATGCACAGTTCGCGCTGAAAACTCAGAAAGCTTACTATCCTCAAATATCTCTAATAAATTTTGAACAATCCAGGCTTCCATCAAGTATTCTAAAATTCCCTCTAAAGGACTTTCAATAATTAAATCTTTTTTCTGATAAACTTTAGCTTTTGTTTTCTCTATCAAATCACTGCAAGGAAGTAAAATTTTATTACTAATCTTATGTACCGCAAAGGAAACTGGTTTAGGATAAAAAACAACTAACCGGCTAAACTGATTATTTTTATTTTCTTTAATAATATAATCTTTTATATTCAATGCTTGTTCATACGTATTTTTAAAATTAATACAAGGAAACTTAACAAAATCATATTCGAGTTCATTAAGTAAAAAAGCCCCTTTATTACCTAATACGATTAACTTCGCCTCTTTAAATCCAGGATAAGTTAACGCTGTACTGATAACCCGGGAATTTAACCCACCCATAAAACCTTCATCTGATGTAATTATCATTACCGCCAATTTTTTTAGACTATCTTTAGCTAAAGGATGATTTGTTAAATCAAAATTAATCATCCCGAAAAAACCTTCAAAAGCCTCTTTAAAACTTCCAAAACGCTCTTTCTTTTTTTCCAGAGCATGAAATTCCGCTGAAGCCACCCCCTTTAAAACATCCATTAACTGGGCTAGCTCATTATTAAATTCAATTTCTTTTTTTATCTCTTGAATCGTATACATATCCTTACCGCCTCCACCTTGGAAATGGAGGTGGCCTAGTTATTATTTACTTCCTTAAAATACTCAACTATCAATTTATTTAACCCTGTTTGTAATTTTTCATCAAACTCATTTGATTTATTAATCAAATCAATCAGCAAATAATCCTTTTTAAGAATATATGAATAAATCTCATCAATAAATTTCTTTACAGTTTCGATGTTTAAATCTGCAAGAATATTTTTTGAATATGCATATAAAATAATTACTATCTCCTGCCAAGAAACGGGTTGAGATTTATTTTGCATGAAAATTTCACTTAAAATATTCCCACGCTTTAATTTTTCCTGCACCTCTTCTGATAAATCCGTACGCAACCTGGTTAACTTCAATAATTCCCTATACTGAGAATATTCATATCTCAATTGGGCTGCTAAATTTTTTAATATCGGGCTTTGATTTTTATTCCCAATTCTAGAAACAGATAATAAAATATCTATCGCTGGTTTAAAACCATCGTTAAACAAAATAGAATTAAAATAAACTTGCCCATCTGTCATAGAAATTACATTAGAAGGAATAAAATCCGCAATATTTCCCTGAGTTGTTTCAATAATCGGCATAAACGTCATTGAACCAGAAGATAACTTCTGATTTAATTGTCCTGCTCTTTCCATCAACTGGGAATGGATATAAAAAATATCTCCCGGGTAGGCTTGCCGACCAGGAACTCTTTCCATTAACAACGATAACTGACGGTATGCCCAAGCATGTTTGGTCAAATCATCAAACACAACAAAAACATTTCGTCCACGATACATAAAATATTCACCAATAGTTGCTGCAGTATAAACTGACAGATACTGCTGACTAACACTGCTTGAAGCTCCGGCCGCCACGATAGTAGTATATTCAAACGCTTTAAACTGCTCGAAAGTTTCGATAATTTTTTTTATTGCAGAAAAACTTTTGCCTACGCAGCAGTAAACACAAACTACGTTTTTATCTTTTTGGTTGAGCACTGTATCAACAGCAACCGAACTTTTTCCTGTCATCCTATCTCCAACCAACAACTGACGCTGCCCCTTACTCAAAGGCAAAACAGTATCAATAATTTTATTACCCGTATAAAAAGGAGAATAAGCAACCTGACGCTCTAAAACTTCCGGAGACTTACTAAATAAATCTCTTAATTCACAATCAGCATCATTTTGATTGATTACAAACTTTCCCGTTTCTAAATCCTGAGCGTAACCATTAACTACCCTACCGATAATTTTTGGTCCAACTGGAATATAAAAATTTTCAGAATCATTGATAACTTCCTGCCCTACAAAAACATCAAGTTCATTATGTAAAATTAACGCTTGAATTCTATCTCGAGAAAACCCCATAATCATCGCTTTTGCACCATTATCAAAAGTCAATAACTGGCCATTCATAAAACGCGAAAGTCCTTCGACTATGGCAATATTCTTCTTAACCTGAGTTACTCTTCCAACTTCTTTTATCCGTAATATTTTTTCAGTCATATTTATGTATATACATTGAGAAAATATAATGGTTTCAATGAACCATTCATTACTTATAACTAATCAACTTTTAATTTCGCAGCTAAACTACCATCAATCACAACACTTCCGAATTTAATGACTACTCCCGCTATTATTGATTCATCAATCTTTTCTTCAAGCGTGATCTTTGAATCTATCTTTTCCCGTAATGTATCAATAATTTTTTGCTTTTTAACGTTTTGCATTACACTCGGCACTATCAACACCCCACTAACTTGATTTACTTTAATCTGATTTTTATTAAGCTTAGCTAATTCTTCTAAAATATCGTCGATTAAACCTTCATGCAACAATTTCTGATTTTTAGAATTAAATATTTTTTTAATTTTCACCAATACATCTGCAGATACTTTATCCAGTGCTTCCTGTTTAAGTTCTTCTTTAATTTTTTCTTTAGCACTAACAGCCTGATTAATAATTTTTCGGCTTTCAACTCTTGCCGCTTCAAGCAGCTGTTCTTTTTCCTTAATCGCTTCTTCTTTCACACTGGATTTTATCTCTTGGACTTGGGTTTCTAGATTTTTTATTTTTTTTTCATATTCTTTTTTTAAGTTCTCGGTTTCACTAGTCAATTGCTGCTTTTTCTTCTCGGTTTCCTCAGTTAAAATTTGCAACCTTTTTACTTCTTGCACCGAGGTGGAATACATAATTTTGCGCAAAGCAAAAAGTAAAATTGAAAAAATAATAATCTGCGCAAATATAAGATAAACAAAAACCATCTACTACCTCCCGAAAAGATGAAATAAAACCAATAAACCGATCACCGCAACAGCTTCTGCAAAAACTAAAGAAATAATCATAGCTAAAAGTATCTTAGGTGAAGACGAAGGATTTCTCCCTAAAGCTTTAATTGCGCTATATCCTATCGCAGCAATCACTATCGACGGGCCTAAAATAGTCACAAACATTATTAAAGTTACTAATTGATCTCTCATTTTATTCTTCCACTAAAGCCACAAGTTCATTATCCTGCATCCGAACAACACCTTTACTCACAACAATCGATTTATCTCCATCCACAAGAATAATTCCCTGTTTTAATAAACTAATAATCGGCTTATGAAATTCTAAAACTTCAAATTCACCTGTTTCTCCAGGCAAAAATACACTTTTAACTTTATCTTCAAACAAAATTCTTTTAGAACTTATAATTTTGGCTTTAAACATGAACTCCATTACCGCCTTTTTGCTTAACCACATACATCGCCTGATCTGCTTTCTTTATTAAACTTTCCACATTGAATCCATCTTCAGGATAAATGGCTATACCAATACTTGTACTTGTTTTTAAATTTTTTTCTCCAACTTTTATCTCCCAACTTTCTACAGTTCTTCTGATTTTTTCTGCAATAAGTTTAGCAGCATCTTTATTGGCAAAAGAAAAAAATGCGACGAATTCATCTCCTCCATACCTACCTACTAAATCATTAAAGCGGACAGACTCTTTAACGGCTAAAGCAAACTCTTTAATAACTTTATCCCCCACATCATGCCCATAAGTATCATTATATTTTTTAAATTTATCAATATCCATAAGGACTATGGCACAAGTACGTTTAGTTTTCTGACAAATAACAAGCTCTTCCCTTATTCTTTGTAAAAAATATGCCCGCTGAAAAAAACCTGTCAGATTATCAAAAGCAACAATTTTACGCTGTTTTAATTGCACAGCAATAAACATCAATGTTACTAATCCTAAAAAGATTAAAATAGAATATATAACTCTCCAAACCGTTTTAAAATCCGGGGCTTTCCCTCGAAAAATAACGCGCCCTGCCATCTGCAACTTGTTTTTTTGAGATTCCAACCCTTCACCTAGAGAACTATTTAAATCTTTAATTTGAACATGTTTAAGTTGCGCAATACTTTTTGCAGAACCACCAGCTTCATTCACCAGTTTTTCTAATTTCGCTACTTCTTTGGCAACTTCATCAAGACTGTTTATATTCTCCCTATATTCTCCAATGTGCTGTTCCACATTAGTCACAGGAGCCAATTGTTTACCTTTGATTAAATTTAAAACACTAATAATTTTTTCAACTAAAAAACTCCCCGCATTTTTATATTCAGTATCTTTAAGCACACCCATCATCTTATTAGTATGCGCAATTAAAATATCTAACTTTTCGTCTGAAATAACCCAAATATCTTTAATTTCAGGATTAAATATTTTTTTCTCATTAGCAGCAAACTGCACATTATCTTTATAAAGAAAAAATAAATTTTTTTCATAATCATATCCTATATCTAACCCTGACTTATTAACGACATCTTCATCTTTTATCTCTTGAGGCAGATAAAATTTCACTTGAATATCTCTTATCTAAAGATAAAATTGCACTATTTAATAT
>CAYQXW010000070.1:934-8600 GCA_964421615.1 uncultured Planctomycetales bacterium | reverse complement strand
CATGAAAATTTCTTATCTGAAAGTTACGATGTGACCACAAAAGATGGAGTTGAACGATTATTAAATGATTGTTTAAACTTTGGATTTATAGGTTATTCACAAGTTTATGCGTTATCAGATGCGGTGGCTAGAGATTTAGCATTAAATAAAGACATTAAAGAAATTGCCGAATTTAGATTAAAGTATCGTGATTTATATCAAGAATTGCTTAAAAAAGAAGAGTATCGAAAGATTATTGCACTAGTGTCTTTAGAAGTGTCTAGTATCAATCAGGATGTTTATTGGTGGAGAGAGTATTGTTCTTCTAATGATATTGTAAATACTTCACTAAAAATTTTGGTTATGGATCGCAGTAAATTATCGAGTAAAACACAGGATTTAATTAAAAACAGAAATGGAGTTTTAGATAGAATTACTGGAACAGCTATAGTATTTACTTGTGCAGATAAGGATAAAATGTCTGCTCTAGATATGCTTTTAGATGTAATGCTAGGGGTTGAAAAATTAAAATTGGATTCTAAGATCAAACAGAATTTAATGAATAAGAATTCTGATAATTTTAGTAATAATTATGTTGAGTATCTAAAGTCTTACAATAAAAATCCTTCTTATGAACTACTTGGGTGGAGTATGAAAGAAATGTTGGAAGGTTTTTGTACTCAGAAAGTTTTATTCAGATTTTCTAATATTATGAAGAATAAGTCTATGGCACATTTTTTCCATTCAGAGTTTCTGCAGAGCATGGGTTGTTTAAGTACAATTCTTATTTTGATTGATAAAGTGGCATTGCCCTTGCGAAGAGATGTGCGTTGGATGTTTGCCAGAAGAGTTGCGCAGAGCGCTGGATATAAAGGTAATATTGAAAATATATTTTTATTGTATTGTGACCAGTTGCACTGTGATTTTTGGAGTGTTTTACAGAATCAGATAAAGGTGCAGACTCAAAAAACAATAGAAGATGGTGGAAGTGTTATTGATTTATTTAGAAAGTATATTTTTAAGAAAACAAATGTTGATGATAATCTTCAAGACTTTTATCGTCAGTATCCGGATTTGTTAGATTTAGCTAATAAAGTTAAAAGCAATACTGTTTCGATAAAAGAATTGCAAAATTTTTGTCTGCAAGTTGACCAAAATGATAGTTTGCGTACAGATGTAGTTAAATATGGGTTTTATGAATATTTAGGTATGGTTTTTGTTCATGGAAATTTGGTTAGAGATGAACATGATAATGGTATTTTGATTTTAGGTGAATCTGGGACAGGAAAATCAATTTTAACAAATGTTTTGCTGGAACAAGGAAAATACTTTTTATTAGCTAGCGATAAATTAAAATTATTTTATTTGAACAATACAGTATATGCTATTGGTATTTTAGGCAGTGAGTTAGCGTGCCGCAATGGTTATGGTTTTAGAAGACGTATTGGTTTTGTTGAGAATACTGAATTTGTAAAGATTGCAGCAGTTGTTTATTTTAATAAAACAAAAAATGCTCAAACTGATGTTTCTCTAAGAATAGGTAATTATCAAGATATTATTAAAAATGTTCTTAAGTATCGAGAGGAAGATTGGAAATTACTTCCGGATGTTAATATGTGGAACTATTTGTTTTCTCAACGTGTTTTTGAGGTAAAACTTAAAAAAATAAAAGAAGAAAAAGACTATATTGACTATAACAAAATTGCTGAAGATTTTAATAAAATGTATTCTCATGATGGAGGAGATTTCTTTTATTTAAATAAAGATTGGACGTGTTTTGATAAAAATAAAATCAAAAAAGTTTATATTATTGCAGCTGGTGGTGGTGGTGATAGTTTAGGAGCGATTCACCATGCTTTTATGCTGAAAGAAGTTTTTGGTAATGTGAAAATTATTATTGTTGTTCCAAATCTTAAACGTGGCAAAGAGAATCCATGGTTAAGTCCGACTCCTATTGATTATTTATGTTGTGAAGATAAAAATTTGAAAAAAGTTAAAGGCTCACAGTACTTTTATAAAATTAGAAGTGGATTGTCAATGAAATTGCCTTGTTCTGTTTTAGAGCAGATTTTTTTAGCATCTTTTTCATCGCATGTATTGATTCCGCTTTCTGAAGGAGAAATATATTCGGACTTGAGAAAATTTGATATTGATATGTTTATGGTCGATGTTGCTGTGAGTGGTAAGGATTTGGCAGATGATTTTATTAAATTCAATAAATCTGGATTAGATGAAATATTTTGTTTGTGTTTAGATATGGGGGGAGATATTTTAGCGCGTTTCCCTACAGCAATTACTCCTGAGAATCAAAATACCCATGATGAAATATGCATCCGTTCTCCGTGTACGGACTCTTTATTCTTAGATATGTCTGTAGAACTAAGAAAAGTTTTGGAAAGAAGAATGTTGTTAGGAATTGCTGCCTTAGGCGGAGATGGAGAGTTAGGTGATACGCTTTGCCGATACTTAAAAGATTACTATTCTGATAATGAAATTTTAGCTGTATTTGATAATCTGAAATTTGTTAATGAATATTATAAATATTCTACATCTTATTGGATGTTTTTACGTGAATGTTTAAAAGAATACTATACTGAAGTTTCTGGTAATTTTATTGCAAGGTTATTAGCAGTATCCAGACAGTTGCAATTTGCTTATCCGGTAGTTTTGGATCATTATGAAGAGAAAGTAAATTTATGGAATAAAATTTTCCATGAAAAAGGATTTTATAACGGTTTTAGTGCTGAAAAAGTTTTTGATTATAGTTTTATCTGTAACGAATTGCCGCAGCAAATATCCCGCAAAACAATAAGAAAAGGAACTCGTACGGAAATCCTTCCTTGGGGTTACTTTACTACAATTTTGTTGAATCCAGAATCTGTTGCAAAAAGGATTTGTATGCCGCAAATGCGGGATACGACAAAATCTTGGGTTGAAAAGGCAGAGTTTTTAGAAACACAAAATTATTTAACAGAGATAACTGATTTAGAGGATTTTGATACTAGAAAAAGCAGGTTTTCTGTTGATGGTGGAGAATTTGATTCTAATATTTCCAATAGCGAAATTGTTCCTATAGAGGAAATAATGGAATTAGCTTCAGTTTATAAAAATATCCAGATTGTTTCTAAGATAACAGAAAAATATTTTGAATTAAGAGTTTTTGGTGAATTGGAGAATAAGAAATATGAGTTAGCACATTTGATTATGGAGAAAACGAATCAGCTAGTTGTTGGTTACTGTGTAGTTCCTGAATTAATAGTTTTAAGGGGTAAAAATAGAGAATTACTTTGGGATGATAAAAGTTTTATAACTTCAGATAGAAAAGAAACTGCTCGTTTTTATACTTTAACACACCATAACTTGAATTTTTATGTAGATATTAATTTGTGGATTAAAGAAGATTTGAGAAGACAAAATTTAGGTAGGCAGTGGTATCAGAATTATATTGAAGAATATTTAAAAAAATGTGGTTTTGAAATAGCCTGTGTCCATATTTATAGTTGTGCATTCTTAGCAGGCACTAGTGATTTCTGGAAAAAACAAGGATTTGAGGTTTCTTGGGCTTTAAATTGTGTTGAGGGTGGGGATGATGAATTCTTATTTATAAAAAAGATTAGTGATGGTGGTGTAATTGAAGGTGCGATTTTTGATGTTGATGGTGTTGTGATTGATACTGTTCCGTTATTGATGAAAACTTGGGCAAAGACGTTATTGGACCATGCTGGAGTAAAATTAACTGAAGAACTTTTTTACACTAAAATAAATGGAGTAAGAACTCAAGAAATTTTTAAGTTTTTTATACCGGATTTGGATCCTGAGAGATTAGACATATTAAATCGTGAGAAGAAAAAATATTATTTGAGCTTATTAGAAAAAGAAGGATTAAAGCAGTTTGATTCAACTGTTGAATTTATTAAAACACTAAGAAGCCTGGGTGTTAAAATCGGGGCAGGTTCTGGTTCTGAAAATGCCGGCGTATTTTTGAAAAAACTTGATTTGGATAAATATTTTGACACTATTGTCACAGGATTAGATGTTAAAAAAGGAAAGCCTGATCCAGAAACGTTTTTACTGGCTGCAGGTAGATTGCAGTTAAATCCGGCTAAGACAATTGTTGTTGGAGATGCAATTAATGATATGTTAGCTGCTACGGCAGGCGGATTTGGTTTTAAAATCGGATTGGACCGCGCTGGTGATGCAGATGTTTTATATAAAGCTGGTGCAGATATTGTAGTTAAAGACTTAAAAAATATAAATTTAAAAGATATTGGTGTTATATACGGCGAACAAGACGGTGGAGAATATAAAAATGAGATGTTTAATCAAAAGTATTTTGATTATCTTCTGGCGTTAAACAAATTTTTCAATTTTCCTAATAAAGATTTTACAGTTTTTTATCCAGCAAGTGGTGCAGATATTTCTAATCCGCTATATATTTTTAATGCTAAAAATTACGTTTTTGTTGATTTAGCTTTTAAAGAAAAATCTAGTTTAATAAAGAATATTCCTTATAATTGGCAAGCTACATATTTTAGATTTAAATTTATAAATGGTTATTCTTTGTATAGTGATGCCGGAATTATTGAAGAAGCACTGCGTTTAGAACTTCAAAAAATAGAAGCTTATAATGTAAAAATTTCAGGAAACATAAAAGATAAAAATGAATTTATTATTACTTTTATGTGGAAACATCCATTTGATGATTCTCCGGTTGAAAGAAAAGTTAGATTTTTAGTTTCAAATTTGGAAAATCCTAGTTACGAAGTAATTTCTTTATTGGGATACGGTATAGATATTTATTATTACAAAGCTCCTTTAGGCCTTAATATACACTGTAAAAGTTTTATTGATCGCGCTATTCGTGGAGTATATCGCGATGGTTTTATTGTTGCGGATACTAACCCGTTTATTAATCATATTTATTTAATGAATAGATTTATTCAGATTGATACTGATAGTTTACTTGTGCCTGAAAAGTATGGATATTCTGTAGATAAAAGAGTTATTATTTGGAAAAAAATAGAAGATGGAGGGAATTATGTTAGTTTTAAAGAGATTAAAAATTATTCTTCGAAAAAACGTAAAGAGATAATTTTATCTTACAACTTAAATGTTATTGCCCACGCAACGCATAGCATTATATTGTCTAATCCTGATTTAGGTTTTGTAGTAAAAATAAGATATTCTACAAAAGATATCCATAATTCCTTCTATAATTACATAAAATATCAAAATTTTCAAAATAAGTTATTGAGTGAATATTTTCTGGAGCAAAATTTAGTTATTAATTTGGCTAGCGGTAAAAGCAAATTTTTAGATGTTGCAATTTTGCAGGATAAGGTTGATATATTGGTTGATTTAATCAACCTTTTGTTGAAAGAAAATAAGATTGAAGAAGTAAAAATATTATTAGATGAGTTTTCTAGAGTTCATATTGAGTTGTATAAATTTGGAATAGTAGATAAACTTTTTACTACCTCTACAGAAAAAAATGCTCCTTTACGTAAGTTTTTGGTTAATATTGGAATTCATCCTGAAACTAAAAAATCAGTTCATGTAGATATAGCAGATTTGACTGATAAGATTGTAAATAAAAATGTTATTAAGGCAAGCTTAAAAAATATTGCTAATTGGTTTCCTTACCAAGAATACTATGAGTTGAAAAAATATTTTAATAATAAAATTATTCCGGAATTAGATGAAGCTTTTGATATAGAGGATGGTGGAAAGCAAGAAAATATTAATATTGCAGTTATTGGTGCAGGTTATATGGGATTAATTTCAGCAGTTTGTTTTGCAGAGCTAGGACACAATGTTGTGTGTATGGATATTGATCCGCAAAAAATTTCTCAGTTAAGTAAGCAGATCCCTTATTTTTATGAACCAGGTTTAGATGAATTATTAAAAAAGAATATGGCAGAATCTAGAATTAGATTTACCAGTGATATGGAAGATGCGGTTAAAGATGCAGAACAAGTTCTTTTATGTATAAATACTCCTATTGGTGAAGATAAAAAGATGAATACGCAGTATTTAGAAATGGCAGCAGTTAGTGTTGCTAAATTTATTAGAGAACCTAAAACTATAGTAATTCGCAGTACTTGTCCAATTGGAATGACAGAAAAAATTTATGCTCTTATGAAAGGCATTACTTGTTTTGATTTAAATATGGTTTTTAATCCTGAATTCTTGAGTGAAGGAACAGCTATTCATAATTTTCTTCATCCGGATAGAATTGTTTTGGGAGCTGACAATATAGAAGGAACTCAAGCTATGCAAAAGCTGTATGCGCCATTGATAGATCAAAAAATTAATTATTTAGAGACGAGTATTCGAAGTGCAGAGTTAATTAAATTAGTTTCTAATCTTTATTTAGGTACAAAAATCGGATTTATCAACTCTGTAGCTGAAATATGCGAGCGATATGGTGCAGATATTACAGAAGTTGCTAAAGGGGTAGGGTTAGATAAACGAATTGGACGAGCGTTTTTAAATCCAGGACTTCCTCCGGGAGGTTCATGTATTTCAAAAGATTCAGAAACAATAATTTCTTTGGCAAAAGAATCTGGAGTTGATTTTCTTATTGCTCAAGCAGTTATGGAAAGTCGAAATCATCAAGTTAGTAGATTTGTAGAAAAAATTATTTCTGCTAATAATGAAGGAATAAAAGATAATGTAGTCGCAGTTTTAGGATTAGCATTTAAGCCGTCCACTGATGATGTGCGAGGAGCAGTATCTCTGGAGATTATTCAAGCGTTATTAGATAAGAGGGCTTTGATAAATGTTTACGATCCACAGGCTATGGCAAATTGCCAGCAAACAAACATTGATGTGAATTACTGTTTGAATCCTTATGAAGCAGCTAAGAATGCTAGTGTTTTGGTAATTGTTACAAATTGGAAAGAGTTTGAAAATCTTGATTTAGCTAAGTTGAAAAAAATTATGAATAAACCTGTGATAATTGATGGATGGAATTTGTATGATCCTAAAATTATGAAAGAATCAGGCTTCACTTATATATCTTTAGGACGAGAAGATGTTATTCAAGAACATAGTATTCAAAATAGGCCAGGTGATATTTTTACTAGTATGTTAGCGATTCGAAATAATAAAATAGATTTGCAGGATGATTTTGCTAAGAATATTTCCGGAGCTTTTAAAATTGAAAATATAAATATTTGGTTAGACATTATTTCTGTTTCGTTGATGTTAGGAATTCCATTTACAGAGCGCCTTGAGTTCATAATGAAAAATAGTCTAGAATTATTTAATAATTTTAATTCTTTTACTCTCGACAAACGGGTAGCTTTTTTAAATGGTTTACAATTTTTATTTAACTATTATCCTCAGCAGATGAATACAGTTTTGAAAAGTTTAGGTATTAATTTAATTGATTTAGTTGCTAAGTTAGTAGTATATCCTAAATCTTATCCTTCTAACGAAGTTGCTGATATTTATAACGCTTTATATAAAAATGATTTTGATATAGTACAAGGAGAGTTAGGTTTATGTAAGGATGCTATTAATGCTAATAAAGGATCTGTTTTAATTGTTGGTGGCGGAAAAATGGGAAGAATGAGCGCTGCTTTAATCGGGCAGATTGTTGATCGCTTAGGAGATAATTTTGAATTATTTGGTGTGGTTGAGCCACAATTAAAAAGTGTAGAACTTTTTAAAGAACATTTTA
>CAYQXW010000070.1:0-924 GCA_964421615.1 uncultured Planctomycetales bacterium | reverse complement strand
TAATTCAATCCAAGATTTTAGTTTATCTAGTTTTGATCCTGATTCGACAGTAGTGTATATAGCTACTCCTGATTATACTCATTATTCAGTGTTAAAAGAATTAGCACAATTAAACATTAAAAAATTTATTTTAGAGAAACCTATTGCTGTTTCTGAAGAAGAAATAAATGCTATTAAGAGATTAAAAGATGAAAAACAGTTGCATATAGTCATTGATGAACAGTTTTTATATGCTTTACCTATGCAGCAGAGTAAGAAATATTTGTCTTTAGAAGGTAGAAAACCTTTATTTTTACTGCAGTTTGCTGTTAAAGACAGAAGAGCTGATTCTGCTCAGGATAGAAATACTCAGACGGGTAATATTTTTTATTATGATCCGTTCCATGCGATTTCTATGTCGAATGATTTATTAGGACAAAATGAAGTAGAGAGTGTTATATTTTCTGATATGCAGCTTGAAGAAAAAATAATCAAAAATCATGGCAATGGAGTTTTGTTTTTATCTTCAGAAAAAGAAGGGCTGAAAGCTAAAAGTATTGTAGCGATGGACCACGAAAAAGAAGGTAAAAATACTTTTGACCGAATTATGAATATTTATGTATTTAATGAACAAACTTTGCAGATAGAAATGATCAGTGTTAGTTTTGGATATTCTAAATACTTGTTTACGCATTTAGAAATACTTGATTGTTTTGGTAATAAAATACATTCTAATATTAGTCCTGAAATGTCATTATTTATATCGCTGTTTTATTGCTTAAAAGGCTTATGGGAAAATAAACCTACTGAATCAGAGTTAGATAAAATTATTGGGACACACAAAGTTTTACAGGCGACAGATAGAAGCCAAGATTTAACTTTAGGTGCGTTTAAAAGTGCACAAATTAGTAATCGAGAAAAAATTGATCATCTTGAAGATGCTAT
>CAYQXW010000069.1:0-8630 GCA_964421615.1 uncultured Planctomycetales bacterium | reverse complement strand
CACACAATCAGCATCAAAAATAACAACTAACTCCCCATTGGTCTGACTTAAAGCATTATTAATATTTCCAGCCTTCGCATGAACATTTTTTTCTCGACTAATATAAGAACAATTTAATTCTTCGGCTAAACTTTTTATCTGACTACGATTTCCATCATCAAGAATATAAATCTGCTTACTTTCATATTCCATAGATTGACAACCAACTACAGTCCTACGAATAATTTCAACTGATTCAGAATAAGTTGGGATAAAAACATTAACCACAGGAAAATATTTTTTATTTTTTACATCTTTTTCATACTTATCTGCAACACTTTTACGACTGATCGAAAAAACTAATTGCACATATAAAGATAAAGAACAAACATAAAACATTACTTCACAAATCCACAAAAAAATTGTTACAGCTAAACTCGAAAATGAATCAAACATAAAAGAGTTAAAAGTTCTAAAACTTATATATAACGTATGCACAACAGCTAAAACAACAACAGCACAAATACGTAATTTCTCAGGCGGTTCAGGATAAATAAGCATTCCTAAAATCATCAAAGAACAAACAAAAATAAATGGCACCCAAACAAACCAATCAGAATCAAAATCTCCGACCAAATTAAACAGAGATTGAACCCATAAATAAAACATTGATAATTGGTTATATATATCAAAAAATAAATTCTGGTCTAAACACAAATAAACAAAAACTAAAAAAAACATAATCCAGAAAACATTTATTTTTTTCAACACTTTAATCATTTTTCATGATTCCAAGATAAAAACTTGAATCGATTATAGTTTACTACCATACTACGGCCGACACCATAAAACTCTGCTGCACCAAACTTACCTTTAAAATCTACTTTTATACGGACTGCAACTAATCTACGCGTCAAAGAAATCGGAGGCATTTCTACTGCAGTATTATAAATTACCCTTCCGCTTCCTCCTCTAATAAATATTATCTTCCCATTCCACTTTTCCTTAGAACCAAGACAACTTACATTAACTAGCATTCCAGGTGAAAGATTTACAGCAAACCTTTCACTAAAAAAAGCATCTACCCAAACATCATCAGGATTAACCAACTGGATAATTTCTTCTCCAATATTAACCTCTTCACCATCTTTAGCCAACACAGACCAGACCACCGCATTACAAGGAGCTATAACTTTACTTCTTTTCTGTAATTCTAATTGCTCACTAATATCCTTAAAATTTTCTTTCAAATGCAGTAACTGCTGGTTTTTATTTTCTATAGATACTTTTAAAACGTTCAATTTATTTTCAATATCTTCATAATCTCGTACAGCTACAGCACCCATATCTTTTAATTTGCCAAAACGACTATAATCTGATTCATATTTTTTTATAGAAACATTGTCTTGGGCTAATTCAAGCTGTAACACATCAATTAAATTTTGCAGATTATTGTATTGAGTATTACTTTCCAGATTGCCAAAACGCAGATTAGTTATTTCAAAAATTTCCTGATCATCAATTACAGATAAACCTATATTCGTATCTTTAAGATTAAGAACTCCAGCAATTGGCGCACGTAATGTAACTAATTTAGTGTTTATAAAAGCTTGTTCACTTGTAACAAAAACAAGTTTAATAATAATAATAATACACAATAAAACTATTACAAAAATAGTTATAAATAATTTTATTACACTAAAATAATTTTTATTTTTAAGTTTTAACATTTTTATTTTTAAAGACTTTTTTAATTTGGCTAAATATTAGTATCACACACTTGTAGAAATAATTCAATATCATAAAAATCAAAAAAGCTCTGGTTTTTAATTACCAGAGCTTTTTTGTAACAAAATTAATTATTAATTTACTTTTTTCTTAATTTAGATGAACCTAAACCAAACAAACCAATACCTAAAAGTACAATACTTGCTGGCTCAGGATTAGAATGACTATTATCATCTGCAGGAGTTTTATCACTCATTCCGTTGTTAAAACCTCTTAATCTAGCTACAAAAAACTCATTACCAGAAGAAAATGTATTAACAAAACTATTTTCATTTAATGTATTTAAATTAACTCCAGTAAAATTGAAAGTAAAAGTTCCACTTTGTCCAACAGCTAAACCTTTTTTAGGATCTCCACCACCTTCAAAACTTCCCCCGGTAGATGCTCCAATATCAAAATTTCCGTAAGGAACTCCAGATATAGAATTATTAAAAGTAGATCCACCCATAAGTGAAAAATTAGAATTTGTGGATGTTAAAGAAACATTTTTAATATCATTTAAAGGATTATTAAAAATAAACGCTGTCAAATAACCACCATTACTAACAGGACTTTCATTCTTTAAATAAACTTCTAATTTTGCAGAAGTAGCGCTAAAAGCGGTATAAGTTAATTTACCACTATAATCTCCCCATCTTCCATCTCCATTAATTAAAACAAAAGCATGAGCCGCTTTTGTCATAAAAACAGAAACTAATAAAACCAAAATAAAACTACATAATTTTTTCATTTATTCCCTCTCTTTATATTCTTTAAGACTTTATTAAAGTTTTATTAATATAACATAAATATAGACTTATGTCAATATAAAGTCTTAACTTATTCCTGTTACAACCTGCTTTAATTGTTTTACAGAAATTCCAGATTCAAGCACTAAAACTATATCTTTTACTGTTTTATTCGTTACACAGTATTTTTCTTCCTGCATCTTCATCATTTCAACTACACAAGCTAAAATTTTATCTAAGTATTCCTTAGCATCTGTTTTTAAACTTGCCGCTTGCACATACTCTTTAATCTTTGCTGCTGATGGCGTAATATCAGAATTTACCATCTTTTGTAACTCTGCAATTTTTTGATCTAAATCAATTGCTTCAAGTTTATTCATCGCTAAACCATTATTACCGATAAACAAAACACTTACCGCTTGCTGAGTTGTAATCGGCAACGTACGAAAATCAATACCACCCATGCCATTCAAATCCTTTTTACCGCCATCTTCTTGCACTCCAACTCCAAAATGATCAACATTATCAATAAACTCTAATGTTTGATCTGCAAACTGATTGTAATCTTTAAGCTCTGTATAAGTCGTATCAAAAATCAAATCATAGTTTGCATAGTTATAAATATCAAAATAACCATTGGTTTTAAGTAAAAATTTATTCTGGTCTGATAAATCTCTTGCTTTAATATTCGCAATAGCTTGCTCAATAGAATTATAATTTTCATTAGTTCCTTGTTCCGCAAGTCCACGATTATAAGCTCTTCTTCCCCGCTCTAATAAATCCGCAGTTAAAAGAACTCTAACAACTTTGTGGCCTCTCTTCACTAACTCATCATTAATTTTTTCTACAATATAAGAACTTAAACTACTGTCAAAAATCATATCGCCATTAGCCATTACTTGTTCTTGAATTGCATCGATATAATCATCAACCATTGTCCTTTCATCAGTATAGGTATTCAAATAATTCGTATATTTAGGTAAATCCATTTTTACAACATTCAAATCCGGCACTTGCCCATCAGCAATACTACGCATTAAAGCACCGCCTTGAAAAACTTCAAAACCGGTTCTTTGCGCCAAAAGTTTAGTTAATGTACTTTTACCTGCAGCATGCTGACTATTAACAACAATAATCGTACCACCGTCTGTTTTTGGTAAAAGAGGCAATGTTTTCTCAGATAACTTTCCAAAAGACCCATTCTTTTCTATTTGGCCTATCATAAATTTTTTAATAAAGTTAACCATTGCTTTTTTATCTTGTGCTACATATTTTTTCTCAGAAATACCAGATTCCTCTAAAAGTTGAGCAACAATATTTTCATTCAACTGATAAATATTAACCCCTTGCAACTTTTGCAAAAAGAAGTTTATCCGCAAATACATAACAACAATTTTTACTTTACTGTTTTCAATTTGTTCTACTTCACTACTTACATTTTCAATGTTAAAATTTTTACCATTTACGATTTTATAAACATCATTAAAAAATATTTTAGTAGTTCCTTTCTGCTCAAGTAAAGTTTTTAAATTTTCAACAATTTGTTGTTCTTGAACATTTAATTCTTCCAAAACTGTTTCTTCAATACTATTTGAGTTTTTCTTTCTTTTGGATAATCCTTTAAGATATAAGGCTCCTCCTAAAACTCCTAATCCAACAGCAGCACCTGCAGCAATTGCACCTACAGGCAAACCTTCCGATGTTTCTCTTCCACCACCTAAGATAAAAGGATTAAAATCAAATTGATCTACTAATATTGCCCAAACTGTTGAAGCAGCGCTACCAAATCCTTCAACCCCATCTATCGGACCAGCTGCAGTCCAACCATGTCCAGTTTCACCTCTAGCGGAAGAATAAAAATATGCTCCATCAGCAGTTTTCAAAGTTTCCATATATGCATCAGAAGTTTGAATATCTTTTTGCATTTGAGCAATCCATTCTGGATGAGAATTTGCATAAAGCTTTATCATTTTTTTCAATGCAGGTTTTGCACCCTTGGTCCATTCTACACTCACCATTGCCGATCTGCCTAAAACTTTATAGTTTGTAAAATCTAAACCTAAAAGATTTCCATTGGCATCAAAAACACCTGCTTGTCCTCTTGCTGACTGCCACAATTTATATGATGCCCCTTCACCAAACATTGCATCTACTTTTTCTACTCCTAAACCTGAAGTCAACCAAGTTTGACAATCTGTAGCAAAAACAGAGTTAGCAACCCACTGATGTGTATCTTCATTATAATGCATACCCTGCGCCATTACGCCGGTTTGCGCATTATAAGCTGATCTAAAATAATTTTCTAATTTTTCCATTGCTTTCTTGTATTCTTCTTTTCCAGTTATTTGGTATAACATCTGAAAAGTCGCATACCAAGAAATACAGTTTTCTGTAGAAATTTCATTAAACATCCATTTAAAATTAGAAGGATTTTTTTCATTAGGATCTTCATTTGCGCTCCAAGTACCAATCGGAGACATACGAATACCACCATTATCTGCCTGTAAAATCATCGCGATCTTAGCACTTCTGTCGGCTAACTGTAATTCTGGAGCATCCTTAACATAAGTATTTCCATATTTCTGATAATAAACCTGTAACGGACCAATGCCACCAGCCCAAGCGTTTTCACCACTTACTGGCTGCCATTGTGACCATTCAACACCATCTTTCATCCACTGCCCAGAACTATCTATAATTTTAAAAAAGTAACCACCTAAATCTTGTTGATTAAGTAATTCTGGATTACTAGGATCATAAACAAAAGGTTTTTCTCTATTTCCAGCTTGATATCTTGCCAAAATAGTTTGGTAAGAATTTAACTTATCCTTCAAATAAACATAAGTATATTTATCTGCCATATCTTTGTTACCGGTTAACATATAAAGAATTTGCTGTAAAGCTCCATCATAAGTTACTAACCCATCTTCTAAAACTCTCTTTTCATGTATATCAGTTATCTTCGCTAAATATCCTGCTGATGGTTTAAAACTTTTAGTTAAACCAGTTTTAGGTTCAATAGTTGAATCCATCCAACTCACCACAGCTTTAACTTGCGGACGAGCTGCAACTTCAGTCAAAGGAGCTGCAGGCTGACTTTGTACTGGAGATTGAGTTTGTACAACTGTATTTTCTGTTTTTCTTACTACCGGTTGCGTAGGATTTGTAGTAACAATTGCTGTTGGTACGCTTGTTGGAATATTTTGAGCATTACCAGATGTAAATTCATAACCTTTAAAAGTCATAAAGAATCCCTGCTCATTGATTTTTGCACCCCAAACCTCTTGCCCATAATGCACAACAATTTGTCTTGCGGTTGCTAGATCTACTCCCATATTCGCAAAATCTTTTGTCGCAATTCTAATAGTTTGTGCTCCAGATTTCACATCAAATGGACCTAAAACACCTGTATTCTGTCCATCTTGAATATTTTTATCTAAAAGCTGAACTTTTACTTTACCTGCTTTCGCCGCATCTATTTGAACATCAACAAACTCTTGATTACTTATATCTCCAGAAACTGGAATAATCGCAGATGCCCATTTATCACCAGTCCATACTTTCGCAGCTTGAGTTGATTTAACAGATGAAACAGATTTTTCGTCTTTTTTATTTGTTGCTGTAGAAGCAATCCCTGCCGCTGCTACAACAGAAGTTGGCACAGCTACTGGAATATTCTGAGAATTACTTGAAGTAAATTCATAATTTTTAAATGTTGCAATAAAACCAGGCTTATTAAGTTTTACATTCCAAGCTTCTTCTCCATAATGTACAACAAGTTGTCTTGGTGTTGTTAAATCTACTCCTTTATCTGAAAAATCTTTTACCGCAATACGAATTTTCTGTTGACCAGCTTTCACTGAAAACGGACCAATAACACCAGCTAAATCTCCATCCTCAATATTTTTATCTAAAAGCTGAATTTTTACATTACCATCTTGATTTGCAGCAACTTCAACATCTAAATACTCTTGACTGCTTATATCTCCAGACACTGACATAACTGCAGATGCCCATTTATCTCCTGACCATACCTGTGCTGGTTGCATCATTGTATCTGCAGAAGCAGCAAACATAGTTACTTTCATATTCACAAAACCTAAGATAGTTTTTATTATGCCATCAATAAATGAAGGATTTGTTTGAGCCTCTTGCTGAATAGAAGTAAACTCATAACCTTTGAAACTTGCCCAAATATTCTTATCGTTTAATTTTGCACCCCAAGCTTCTTGACCTGAATGTACAACAATCCTTCTCACTTTGGTTAAATCAACACCCAAATCTTTATATCTATTCAAATCAATTTGGATAACATTATCGCCATCTTCAATTTTAAATGGACCAATTACTCCAGAACTTTGGCCATCTCGAGAAGTTTCATCTAAAAGTTGAATATCGATAAATCCACCACCTTTACTGGATACCAACACGTTCATATATTTTGCGCCAGATACATCTTGCTCAACTGTATTCATAACCGCTGATTCCCAATTATTACCAGAATAAGGAATTGCAGACATCATCGTCATATCTGCAGAAGCTGCAAACATAGTCAGTTTAAAACTAAACAAATTAGAGAAAAAATTACCTATAGAATCAAAGAAAGATTCTTCTTTAACTACAACTGGTGCAGTAACAAATTCATATCCTTTAAATTGAGCAATAAATCCAGGACTATTTAATTTATCTCCCCATGTTTTCTCTCCGTAATGAACAACTATTCTACGTACCTTGGTTAAATCTACTCCATCAAACTGATGTAAATTTACACGGATTACCTGCTCACCTTTTTGCACAGAAAAAACCGTATTTGCCAAACCAAAAAAACCATCATCATCTTTAATATCAGGATCAAGCATTTGTATTTTTACTTTTCCATCTGCATTCGCATTAACTAAAACATCCAAGTAATCTTTTGAACTAACATCAATTAATTCAATATTCATTGCTGCTGATGCCCATCCAGGACCAGAATATTCGTTTGCTGACTGTATTATCATATCAGCTGCTGCAGTCATCCCTAAATCAAAACTATCGCCAAAAAATTCGCTTAAAGCCTGATCGTGATTTGTTTGTAAATCTTTTCTTTCTTTATCATCAATAACTTTACTAACAATAGTTGCAACAAAAAGTGCAGCAATAAAAGCGGTTACTCTTGAAAAAAAGTTACTATTCTTATTTTCTTTTGCTATTACAGGTAATTTTTCTTTTGCTTGTAAACCTTTAACATAGTTATACAAAAGTCCAACCGATATATCCTTCATACCTGTATATTTATCTAATTTAATTCCAATCCTACTATAAAACTTTTCTAACTTTGTTTTTAAATTCTCCAAAGACATCGCGGTTAACTCATTGAGCTTTTTATAAAAAATTATTGTCTGTAAATCTGTTAACTCAACATCGTTTTTTACTCCAGCATTCAACATTGCACGTCTTGTTTCTGTTCTTGCAGATTTAATAAAAGCTCGAGCTAATTCTTTTCTTTGCTGATAAGTTAAACGGTAATACAATTTTTCTGCAAAAATCTTTTCTACTTCACTCGTAGACGGTAAATAATATTTTCTGGCTAAAATATTCATCTGTACGCCAGTTAAACTAATCACTCCCTCAGTTTGATTCAATTTTTCTGCAATTTTTCTATAACCTTTATCTTTAATATCCTCTATTGAAACTCCACCGTCTTCATAAAGCTGTTTATAGGCGTTCTTCATAACAACAAGATCTGGAAAATCATCATTAACAGTTGTAGATGGTTTTAAATTTTTATACAGCACATATGAACCAGCGCCACCATAAACAACACCAAATAATTCCCAAAGTGAATTTACTATATTAAAATCATTTGCAAGAATATGTTGCACTATAATTTTTATACTCAACAATAAAACTACTGGAGACAAAACACTAGAAAAAAAGAACATTCTTCCTGTTAACTTATTATTAAAATTAACAACACTTAATTTTTCTAAATGTCTTATTTCTGATTGAAAATCCTTAGAACTCACACTGTATCTTGTTGCAAGCCCAACAATTTCTTCTTCTGTTTTTATTTCTCCATTATTAACCGCCTCTTGAAACTTTCTTAAATCTTTTTTTGTTCCACCGTCTTCTTCTTTTTTAATATTCTCACTA
>CAYQXW010000068.1:0-8769 GCA_964421615.1 uncultured Planctomycetales bacterium | reverse complement strand
AAGAAGGCGAATACAATGTTAAAGAGCCAAGATATACAGCTAGCGGACAGGTGATCAAAAGTTATGTTTCTGGAGGTATAACTTTTGGAATAGAGATAAATAAAATATTATCAGATGGTGGTGTATTTAGAAGTACTACTGCTATTGGTAAAGAAATACTAAATAAGTGTTATGAAAGAATATATCCAGTAAGCAATGTTTTAGAAGAAAATGAGATTAGCTATAATGAAGTTGAGAAATATTTAAATATTAATGACCAGATATTTGAATCAATAAAAGAAGATTTATATAAAAAGCATTCCAATATTGTAGTTGCATATATAAAAAATCCTGAATATGATTTAAAAAAGTTTGAAACTCAAGATTATGAAAATTATTTCAAAATCTATAATCAATATGAGTATGTAACTCGTAATAAATTGCCCGCAAAAAATGGTTTAGATATAAACTTTCTTTATGCAAGAGAACCTTTGGAATATTTGAATTCTACAAGGCTTAATGAAATTTATGAAAGAAGATTGCATCTTCGGTTTATTGAAAATGGCAAAGTTAATTATCCCGAAGGTTTATATCTGGCGAATAGGTTTGGTGTTTTTGTAATAGCAGATAAGAATGATGCCGAAGAAATTAGTTTTGCAAAAAATGTTTTATTGGAATTAGAAAAAAAATACACTTATGAAGATTCGTTAGTGAGTAGTATTTTGACACAAGGTATTGATTTAGAAAAGTATTATAACTTACAGGAAAAATATAAAGTTAGATTAAGAAAATTATTTTTTAATATTTTTGAAAATTATAAATGGGATAAGTATCATCCGTTTTTTAAAAAAGAAAACTTAGATGAATTTATAATGATTGCTAATGGGTTACTACATAAATATCCTAAAGAAAGAATAGTTTCTTTAGGCCGATCTCCTATTTGGTTAACTGAAACCGTAAAATTAATAGAATCTCTTCAAGAAGATACTAAGGATAGTAGTAAAAATATTACAAATCGTTACTTAAATGTATTTTTTTCAGCTAAGTATTTGAAGCTTGAAGATATTTCTTTAACTAGAAAATTAGGGTATAGAAAATATTTAAAAGGCATCGGGTTATCAATTGAAGATATTATTAATAGTAAAGAAAAAACTGTACTAGTAGATTATGTTTACAGTGGTGGAAGTATAAAACTGTTTTTAGATTTATTATTAGATTGGGCTCAAGAAAAAGGTACTGATATTAATCTTTTGAAAGAGAAAATTGTAGTTGAGGTTTTAATTGAAAAAGATAAAAATGTTCCAAACTTAGGAGATTTAAACAGTAGTGTTAGTTATTTTAGTCCTTATTTAATTTTTTCTTTAAGCAACAATTTGTTTGAAGATAATCTGGGTTTTTCCTATAGCCCGGAAGAGTGGGAAACTGAATTTTCAACATTAAATAAGCCAAGAGATAAATATTCTGCTTTAGTAAAATTCATGATTATTGATTATTTAGTGAATGATGGGGGGATTGCTTTTCCTAATAAAGTGATTCAAAGACCTTTATTGGATAGTCGTTTTAATGCAGAAATGGCGAAAGATTGGATTAATCATCATCCTGACAGTTTATCAAACTTTGATTTTGATTCTTCTATTACGAAGGGAACTGCTAAAAAATATGTTGAAAGTATAAGATATGTAACTCAAGATGAATTTGAATTAAATTTACAAAAAATGGTAGATCAGTTTAATACTGAAAACCCTGGTTTAGATTTTGAAATTATTTATGATTCAAGGGATGCTCCAAGAAATATATTTAAAAGTAACTTTTGGGTATTGGCGTTAGCACTGGAAAAAGGGTTAAAACCTGTAGAAATTATAAGCATAGAGGACGCTGTAAAGAAACAATTAGATGATATTGCGGTCGTTGATGATGCTTCTTATTCTGGAGAGCAGGTTTATTCTATAGCAAAAGAATTGGCAGAATCTGGGATAAAACGAATTCATATTTTAGTTCCATATATTTCGAATATGGCTTATTTATGGTTAAAGGGATTAGAAAAATATTATGAAACAAAAATTTTAATTTATGAACAAGAAAGATTTAGATTGTTAAATCCTGAGTTGATTAAAGACAATTATGCTTTATATTTTCAGCATAATTTGCCAGATAGTACTTCATTTTCCAAAAGGTTAGCTAAAGGGAGTGTAAATGGATATGGGAAATATTTTAAGTTCATTCCTGATATTATTAAGCCGTATCAATTTAGTTATGAGGTAAGAGTTAGGCAAACTAGTTTTACAAATGATTATACAAAAGAGTTTGAGCTTGTAACAGATAAAGATGGGATTCGAGGTGGAAATGCTGATGGGACAGTAGTCAAAAAGTATAAAGATAAAACCGGAAAAATTTGGTTATTCAAAGGTTATCCTGAAGGACGTATCCACCGAGCTTATGTTGATGAAGCGATTTCAAGATTTTTGATTAAATTTACTGAAGAATATGCAAATAAATATGATTTATGGGATAACAATATAAATTTAGTTAGATCTTTATGGCCAGGATTTTTTGTAGGTATGATTAATGGAAAGCAAGGAAGTTTTTCAGAATGGATTGATAATAATGGATCATTGTGGGAGGAAGTAAGAAAATATGGAAAGTTTTATCCGAGATATTTATCAGCTGAAATTTTAAAAAGAATTGTTAGAGAACAGGTAATAGATTGGTTATTTAGTAATCATGATGCGCATCCAGGGCATTTTTTATTAAGCAAAGATGCTAATAATCCTTTGGTGACTATAGATAAAGCGCAGGCGTTTAAGTACTTTAATTCACCTAATGAAAAACTAGATGTAAATTATAATCCTAACGAGTTGTATAATGGGCCAGGCAATAGCTATTATACCCCAATTTATAACCTCGTACTCTCTTCAATTGCTCGTGGAGAATGTAACATTACTTTAGAAGAAGCTTATAAAGAAGTAGAAAAAATGATTAATGTTATTATGCCTATTAAACAGGAAGAATATCGGAGTTATTTAGTTGAGTATGCTAGAGTGCGTTTTGATCAAATGAAAGATAGTACAAATAATATTAAAACTAGTGAAGAATTTTTAACATTAGCAGTAAAAAGGAAAGAGAGTTTAAGGGAAGATTTTAAAATTTTTTATGAAAAATTAGGTTTAAAAACAGACGATGGAGGAGTTTTAAAAAAAGAAGAAGATATTCAGTTAGGTATGCATGGAGGACGGCAAGACAACAGTTTTAAAGGGACATATCCTCAAGAATTACTAAAAATTATTAAAAGTTTCCCAGGTGATATTCATGAAAAATTAGTTTTAGATATTGGTTCTGGAGAAGGACAGATAACTGAATGGTTAAATGAACAAGGTATTAAAGCTATAGGGGTTGAACCAAGTGAATCTTATATTGATAGCGCTAGGAAGTATGCGTTAATTAAAAAGATGGGTATAGATTATGTTCAAATTGGGAGAGATGGGAAATTGCCTTTTAAAGATCAATCAGTAGACGGAATAGTTTTGCATCGAGTATTATCTGCAATTTTGGATCCGAATAAACAAGAACAGATTTTATCGGAAATCAAAAGAGTTTTAAAACCTCATGGGATAATTTCTTTTTATGATTTTGAGAAAACGCAAGAAAACGATCTTTTTTATAGTCCTGTATATCAAAGACGATATAAAGTTTCTCAAGAAATTTATCAGTTATTGCAAAAGAGTAAAAAATTTAGTTCTTCTGGATTGATTATTCCTTCATATGTTCAAAATAATTATGATTTAGATATGGCCTATTTTGTTTGTTTTAATGTTTTGGTCAACAAAAAACAATGGGATGGTTTTGATTGGAATGGTACTAAGCCAATTGGATGGTTGGATTTTAAATTAGACCATTTGTATACGCCAACACAATTTATTAAAGCTTATGAAGCAGGATTGATTGAAGTTACATTCATTGGGCAGCATATTAGTCAAAATCGTTATGAAAAATTGTTAAGAAAATATTTCAATATAGTAAAACAGTTTGTTGAACCAAATTTTGTGCAATATGAAAAAGAAATAATGATTCCAGCGATTAAAATTATTGCGCAGGCTGTAGCAGAAAATGAGGATTTTTCTGAAGCGCAAAAATTGGAAAAACAAGTAGATAACATAATGTTTAATGAAATGGACCAGAAATTTAAAGAATGGTTAGAGTCACCTAATGGGATATCTAGTGATGATAGAGAATTAATTAAAAAGATTATTGGTGCTAATGAAAAAGAATTGCAGAAACTTATTAATGAGAATAGCAAAGTATACATTTCTAAATGGGAAAAAGAAACTACGGATGGGAGAACTGTATATTTAAATCTTGAGAAAGCGTTTGGAAAAATAAAAGTTCTAAGGTTTAAGGGTGTTAGGCCAAGATTTAAAAATGGAACAAATGAAGTTTTGCCTTATACGTCTGGAGTAGGGTTTTCACATGAAGAAGAAATAATTGATAATAAGACGGGTAATCATGTTTATACATCAACAAAATTAGATTCTTTTGGGACTATGGAGAAAGATGCTGCAGTGAATGAATATGAGATAATGAAAAAACTTAAGGATTTAAATAAAGGTTTTGATTATCCTATATCCGTTGGAGTTTATAAGAATATGACTTTTAATAATAACTCTATTGGTTTTGTAGTTGCCGGAATGGAAAATATTGATTACCGGTTATTTATAAATGAGGAAGATAAATTAGTCCTTTTAGATCCTACTAATGGAGCTTTTATTGATATAGATTCGCAAAAAGAACAGGTTTTAACTATGATTGGAAGACAAATGCGAATTTATCATGATAATGGAAACTTTCATCGATGGATGTTTTTAGGTAATATTGGGGTTGATTATGATAAAGAAACTAAAAAAGTAAAAAGAATTGTTATTCGAGATCTTGATGAAACGCAGCGAAAAGAAAAAATAGAGTTTGAGAATGAAAAAATAAAAAATACTGCTTTAACAGCTTGGAGACTTTTGGATCTCTATAGAATTATGAATGCGCTTAAGTATTTTTATAATAGTGATTTAGATAGCTATGATTATTCATTAATTATAGCTGTATTGAAGGGGTATTTTTATGATTTGAATTTTAATTCTTCAGAGTTTGTGAGTTTAATGTTGAATATCGGTAAAGTGCCGTTATGGTTAACTATAAAAAGTAATCACAGTAAATTAAATTTTGATTCTCAGTTAGTAAAATTTCTGTATAAGTTAGAAGATGGTGGTAGAGGAGATAGTTTTGGAGGAATTAATTTTTCCTCGTTGCCTATTATGACGCAAAGAGCTGTTGAGGATTTGATTCGTGATAATAGTAAGTATTTGATTTCTGGAGTGAGTAGGTTGAATGTTGTTGATTTAGATAAGAACCTTAATGAAATGCAGAAGATGTTAGATAGTGGAATACTTCCATCAGCCAATCGAATTAAAGAATGTGTTCAAGAGGCGGTTTTGCGAGAAAATTATAATGAATATTTGGATCAGTTATTGGGTTGTATTTCTGAAACAATAAAATTAGAAGAAGAAAGAAGTTGTGCAACTAATAAGATAGTAAAAGATTTGTTGTTAGTTTTGGATTTTGGAATGACGCATGAGCAGATGAAGCAGATATTTAAATCTTAAAATCGGGGTCGGAGGTAATTTTACCTGCGACCCCGATAATTTATTTAAAATAAACGTCTATTGAACTTACTTCTTGGTTACGGATTGCTTTTGCGTAGATAGATTCTAATGTATCTGAGAAGAATTCGTTTTTAGAACCATCGTTATGAGTTAATACAATCTTTTCAACTTTCACACCATCAACGCCAAAAGTATTTTTTCTTTTTGGATTGTGATAAGTTACCAAAATTTTGCTGAATAGATTGAAAGAGTAAGTTTTTTCTTTTTCAGAGAATAACCAGCCTGCTAATTGAGGTGCAATCTTAAAGTTTAATTCTTTTTTATTGTTCAAAAAGAACGGTTCTTTGCCTAAATTCATGATCAACCACATATTGATAAACTCAACTGTAGACCCCGATAATCGGGCGACAAAACCATTACCATGTAAATTTTTGTTCACGAATGTACTGCTGGCGATGAAAGAAGAGTTTTCTAAAATGCTGCGTCCGTATTGTTCTGGTTTTTGAAATGGGATTAAAACATTTTTAAAATCAGAGTAGAATTCTTCATTAAGCCCGTGTTTTAAAACTTCCAGCATGTATTTATATTCCATATGCAAAAATACAGATTCGTTTTCTAACCATCCGGAAGGGAAGTTACGGCTACGGCCAATTTCCTCTGGCATATTATTTAAGCTAGCGGTAACTTTATACATCTTTAATTTTTTATCGTAGACATCAGATTTTTTTGTGCCTTCGTAAAGTTCTTTGCAGTGTTTTGAATCTTTAGCAAGTCTTAATCCGTGCATTTGCCCTTCAAGGAAAAATGGCAGGCGGATTTGTTTGAATTTCTTAGGCATAATATGTGCATCACTTATTTTATCGAATTCTACGACCTCATTAATGAAATATCCGTAGTAAAAACTTTTTTCGTTATCATAAGTTTTCTTTAACCCTGTGTCTAATTTAGTTAAAGCATTGTTGATAATATTTAAAATTATTTCTTTTTTAACTTCGATCTCAGTTCCAGTGAAACCGCATTTTGTTTTTTTACGGTAAGATTCTTTAAGGTTTCCGGTTTTATCCCAGAAAATATAATCTTTATTTGTTTCTTTGCTGGATAAATGCTGCTCAATGATAACTCCCAAATCTTGTAAAAATTCTGCAATTTCTTCAGTCAAAGCTATAGAGGATATTTTTGATTGTTCAAAAGATTCTTTGATAAAAATAATTAATCGTTTTAACTCAAACGCTTCGCAGGAAGAAGAGCCAAAGAGAGCTGGTAGTCCGTTAAGCGCATCATACCAGTTTGGTTTTTCGGAATCCATTTCGATTCCAGTTCCAAATGGGTCAAGAGAAGACATTTTATTCACGAAAAGACAAAGCAGTTTATTAATTAATGTTGTTTTATAAATTTCTCCGAGTCCTTGTTTAGCACGTGAAGTATGAGGCTGAGTTTTTCTTTTGTGAATCAAACTTTTCTTTTCATCATCGTGACAAACAGAGTGCAACTGTTTCGGAAGATTTTCATATAACACAAACTTGTTTTTTCTTGGCTGGACGATTGCATCATTATCGAAATAAGTAAAATCTTTTTTCTGGAAAACTAAATTCTCTTTGTTTTCCGGATAAACGCCTAAATAAGCATCGATTAAATCTAGATTATAATGCCAATGGTCGATCCAGTATCCTTCGCCGTGTTCGGCTTCCGGATTTTTGGAGCAATGAGCTAGAAGTAAACTTAAAAAATCATCTTTCGGAATATTTAATTTTATATTATTTTCTTCAATAAAAATCATCAATTGTCCAGGGGAGAATGCTTTCTGAACCAAAGGAAGTAATTTTTCTAAATCTTTAGATAATAAAATATTTTTGCTTTTGGTTTTAAATTCATCTACTTCTTCCAAAATAAAAGAAGCACCTTTAACCACTAGCGGATTGTGTCCGTCAGTTTGAATTAAATTTATAAAATTTGCAATATTGAAATCTTCAATTTTCGGGTTAAACCAAATATCGCATCTGCGGTTCTGGTTAATATCGCGGTAATTTCCGTTGCCTTGAGAAAAGTAAGAAGGTTGAATCTGGTAACGGTTGTAATCTCTCTCTAAATCGCCGTGTTTGCGGGAATAGAGGTAGAATACTGTGCGTTTATCGTTGTAGTTGAATATTGCTGGATACCCGCCGCGCATAATGTTATCCAAGTATGTCTGTTTGCAGTAATAATCAAATTCCCAGGAGCTAGAGTGAGTTTTGATATCGTTCTGCAGCTCTTGGATTAATTTTTTGTTTTCTTCTTTTTTAGCCGTGATATATTCAGTATTAACTTTAGGTTTAATGTATGAATTTAATAATTCTTTGTTACGGGCGTTGCCGATAACTTCGAAGAAAGATTTTTCTTCACCTGGTTTTAACTGCATATCAACAAGTAAAAATCCGCAAGGAGTTTTACATATTGTCTGCTGGTAAGCAGGGTAAGAAAAATTTGATTCGTTAGCAAAAACGTGTGGATAAGAAAAATCGTTGGTTGTAGAGAATATTGCGTCTGGATCAACAATAGGTTTAATGATTTTGTTATCCATCATACCTAGTAAAAAGTTGCCTTTTTCAATATGTAAAACCTGAGGCCTGTCACCAGGATCAACATCGATTTTATAAAATGGCACACCTTTATCTAAATTATCAATTACTATCCAAGCTTCAATAGTACGGCTCATTTCTTTTAAAAACCAATTGTGGATACCGAAACAAACAATCTGTGGTAATCCGTCTAAGATCTGAAGTTTCTGTGGTTTTTTAGAAGTATTTTTAATTGTTACTGTACGAACTAAAGCTGCATAAGAATCTTGAGGAATTGTGAAATAATCGACTTTTGTTTCGAGTCCGAGAGTCTTATTGGTTTCTTTCAAGTTAAAATCGTAAGAAGTCATGCCCATCTGGTTTTCAATTTCGAAACTGCTGTTTAATGCACCGGGGCGGAATGGCTCATAAAGAATATCAGATTTTTTATCTGCAACTTTTATAAAAGTTCTAAAACCTAAGATAGAAGTAGTCTGCCAAGCTTTGTTTGCAGGATAAAATTCTAAAATCGGAGTATCTTTACCGTCGATACCAAAAGAGTTAATACCTTGCCCGCGGTTAACGTAGAACACCCAAAGAGGGGTTCC
>CAYQXW010000067.1:0-8821 GCA_964421615.1 uncultured Planctomycetales bacterium | reverse complement strand
AACTGTTGAAAATATTTTAAGAGGCATCGCGCTTATTCAAAAACATAAAGAGCGAATGCCTTTTTTTCATGCGTTAGAATTATCAGAAGAATTTATAAAACAATTAAAAAAAATTCCACAAGTTGAAGAAGTGGTTTCTGCAGGAAGTTTAAGACGCCAAAAAGAGTCTGTAAGGGATATTGATATTTTGGTTGTTTCTGATAAATCAACTCCAGTTATGGATGCATTTACAAATTCTTTTCAGGTAAAGGAAATAATTTCTAAAGGCGAAACAAAATCTAGCATTATTACGAAATCAGATATCCAGGTTGATTGCCGATGTGTTGAAAAGAAAAATTTTGGAGCAGCTTTAATATATTTTACTGGTTCTAAAAATTTTAATATTAAATTACGAGTGTTGGCTCAGAAAGTAGGTTGTAAGATTAATGAGTATGGTATCTTTGATAAAAATGAAAAATTTTTAGCAGGACGGACTGAGAAAGAAGTTTTTGATTTTTTTAAAATGCAGTTTATTCCTCCGGAATTAAGAGAAGATTCTGGAGAAATAGAGTTAGCGTTAAACAATAAATTACCTTTTTTAATTGAACAGAAAGATATAAAAGGCGATTTGCATATGCATTCTACTTGGTCTGATGGACAAGATTCAATTATTGATATGGCTAAAAAAGCTCAAGAGTTGGGGTATTCGTATATTGCAATTACTGATCATTCTCAAAGTTTAAAAGTTGCGAGTGGTTTATCAATAGACCAACTGAAAAAGAAAAAATCAGAAATAGATCAATTAAATAAAGAATTGAAAAATTTTAAAATTCTTTTTTCTACTGAAGTTGATATTGAGCCAGATGGTAGTATAGACTATCCTGATGAAGTTTTAAAAGAGTTTGATTTAGTTATAGCTGCTATTCATACTGGATTTAAGCAATCTGCAGATAAAGTTACTGAAAGGATTATTAAAGCTTGTAAAAATAAATACGTAAATATAATAGCGCATCCTACCGCAAGGCTTTGGGGTGCAAGAGATGGATTTGAAATTGATTTCGAAAAAGTCTTAAACGTTGCTAAAGAGACTAACACTGCACTTGAAATTAATTCTTTTTCGCATCGTATGGATTTGAATGATTTGCATGCTAGGCAGGCTAAAAATAGTAAAGTTAAGATTGTTATAAATACGGATGCTCATGCTGCAGAGCAGTTAAATAATATCCACTTTGGAATTTCTGTGGCTCGTCGAGCCTGGTTAACTAAGGATGATGTGTTGAATACTTTATCCTGTGAAGAATTATTGAAGAGTTTGAAGAAATGAAAATTTTTAAAGTTATATTGTTTTTGTTAGTTTTTTTTATTTGCGGTTGTTATAGTAATTTTAAAAAAGAGACTCAAGTTTTAATGGGATCTTTTTGCGAAGTTACTTCGGATGATCCAAAAGCATACAGTATTGTTTTTGATGAAATAAAAAGGATGGAAAATAAACTAAGCAAGTTTAAAAAAGACAGCGAACTTTCTGAACTTAATAGATTAGGAAAGATAAAAGCATCTACTGAGCTTTACTATATTTTGAAGCAATCTTTATATTTTTATAAAGTTTCTAATGGTGCTTTCGATATTACAATTGCTCCTTTAATGGATTTATGGGGTTTTACTGATAAGAATTTTAAAGTTCCTAATAATCAGCAAATAAAACAAATATTAAAAACTGTCGGTATGAATAAAATAGTTTTTAATGATAAAAATAGTGTGGTAAAATTTACTGTTTCTGGGATGAAAATTGATTTAGGCGCTATTGCTGTTGGGTATGCAGTTGATTGTGCAGTAAAAAAGCTAAAAGAAAATAATATAAAAAATTGTTTGATAAATCTTGGTGGTGAAATATACTGTTTAGGTTTGAAAGATAATAATCCTTGGAAAGTTGCGATACAAGATCCAAGGAATAAAGATAAAATTATTACTGTTTTAGATTTAACTAATCAAGCTGTAACAACTTCTGGGGATTACGAAAGTTTTTTTGAAAAAGATAAAAAACATTATACACACATAATGGATCCTAAAAAAGGAGTCCCAATAAATTCAGATTTTTCATCTGTAACAATTGTTGCAAATGATTGTTTAACTGCAGATGCATTATCCACTACAGTTTTTGTTTTGGGGAAAACAAAAACTAAAGAATTATTAACAAAATTTAATAATGTGAAATTAATCGAACAAAATGCTGACAAACGTTAAAAATTTTAATTCTACAGGTAAAGAAAAAACGATGTTTTTGTATTTTTCTAATTTGATGGAACGTGAAGTAGTTGATGTTAATGGTCAGTTAGTGGGACATATTTATGATATTGTATTAACTGCTGAAGGGATTTATCCTCAAGCAAAGAATTTAATTGTCCGTAAAGGATTTCCTAATAGAGTTTATGCATTAATTGATTGGAGCAGTATTGTTGAATTTAGTCCAAAACAAGTAAGGTTAAATTTATTAAACAGTAATGTGGTTTTTAATGAGAGACATGATAATAAAAGTGAATTTACTATAAGGCGGGATATTTTAGACCAACAGGTAGTTGACACTTACAATCATAAAGTTATTAGAGTTAATGATGTACATCTGCTTGCTGTAGATAATTTGATAATGTTGGCTCACGTAGATATTAGTACTAAAGGTATTGTCCGTAGATTAGGTTTTGAGAAATTTGTGGATTTTTTAGTCAAAATTATAAATCCAAAATCTAATTATTTAAATATTGAGCATTTAATTTCTTGCAAATATATTCAAACTCTTTCTATTAATCCAGTAAGTATGAGCATAAGGATTAATTTACCGCAAAAACAATGGAACAATATTCCAGCAGCAGATTTAGGTGAAATATTTTTAGACTTAAATACTAAAGAACAATTAGCTTTGTTTAAATCTTTAGATTTAAATTCAAAAGGCAAGGTTTTTATAAATATTGATTTAAAAACTCAAGAGTCTTTGATTCAAGAATTAGGCGTAGCTGAAATCGCTACAATTCTTAATGCTGTTCCTCCTGATGAAGCTACAGATTTCTTAGAAAAACTTCCAAAAGATGAAGTCCGGGATTTTTTAGCTATAATGGAAAACAAACAGGCTAAAAAATTATCAGAGTTGCTTGGTTATTCCAGTGATTCAGCCGGTGGTTTGATGACTACTGAATTTTTCTCATTTAAGCGAGGCACGCTCATTCAAGATGTTATAAATCAAATTAGGGAGAAAAGTTTTAAAGTTGAACCGGTACAGTTTGCTTACATTACTGATGATGGCAATAAACTTGTAGGCTCTATAACTTTTAAAGGGTTGATGCTTGCTAATAATCAGGATACGATAGAAAAATATGCATTAGCTAAAACTTATTTTGTGAATCTTCATTCTAGTGTGAAAGAAGTGGCTTATTTAATGGAAAAATATAAATATAATTCTATTCCGGTTGTGGATGAAAATAATATTTTAAAGGGTATTATTACTGTTGATGATATCCTTAGCCAATTAATTGCTATTGCGTGGAGAAGGCTTAAAAAAATTAATATAACCCCAAAACAATGAGTAAAAAGCTAAAAAAATATTGGAAAGAATTTGTGATTTTTCTTGGGATTATGGGACCAGGTATTATTACTGCTAATGTAGATAATGATGCTGGTGGTATTACAACTTATTCTGTAGCGGGTGCACATTTTGGATACTCTTTGATTTGGTCGTTTATTCCGATTATTATCGCTTTAATCATTATCCAGGAAATGTGCAGTCGAATGGCTGTAGTTACTGGTAAAGGGTTAGCAGATTTAATTCGTGAAGAGTTTGGGGTAAAAATTACTTTTTATGCAATGGTAATTTTAATTTTTTCTAATATTTTTAATACAATTTCTGAATTTGCCGGTATTGCTGCGAGTGCTGAACTTTTTGGAGTAAGCAAATATATTTTAGTTCCGCTGGTTGCTTTTTTTATTTGGATGTTTATTGTTAAAGGAACTTATAAGTCTGTTGAAAAAATTTTTATGGTGGCTTGTCTTTTTTATGTTTCTTATATTTTTTCTGGTTTTTTCTCGAAACCTGATTGGAAACAGGTTGCAGAACAATCTATTCGTCCTCAAATAACTTTTGGGAAAGAATATTTAATGATGTTGATTGGATGTATTGGTACAACTATTGCCCCATGGATGCAATTTTATCAACAATCATCTGTTGTAGAAAAAGATATAAAATTGTCACATTATAAATATGCAAAGATGGATGTTATTGTTGGTTCTTTTGTCGTGAATATTATTGCACTTTTTATAATTATTACATGTGCGAATACTTTATTTAAAAATGGAATTAGGATTGAGACTGCTAAGGATGCTGCTGAAGCTTTAAGACCTTTTGCTGGAGATAAATGTTTTTATTTATTTGCTTTTGGTTTATTAAACGCTTCAATTTTTTCTGCGTGTATTTTACCTTTATCTACAGCTTATTCGGTTTGTGAAGGTATGGGGTGGGAAGTAGGAGTTAACCGCAGATTTTCAGAGGCACCACAGTTTTATTCGTTATATACTGCGATTATTTTTATTGGCGCGGCAGTTATTATGATTCCTAATGTACCTTTAATTTGGGTGATGTTGATTTCTCAGGTAACCAATGGTTTATTATTGCCGTTTGTATTGATTTTTATGTTACTGTTAGTCAATAATAAACGTTTGATGGGTGAATATACTAATTCCAGAATATATAATGTTATAAGTATTGCAGTTGTTGTAATTATGATTATACTTTCTGGAATTTTATTAGTTAGTACTTTTATACATTAAGATTATATGGCTAAAATAAGTTATAAAGATATTTTAAAGTTAAAAAATAATCGTAAAATTACGATGCTTACTGCATATGATTATCCAACTGCTAAATTAGTTGATCAGGCAGGGATAGATATGATTTTAGTTGGAGATTCTTTGGCTAATGTAGTTTTAGGATTAGAATCGACGATTGAAGTTGGAATGCAAGAGATGCTTTATCATGCGAAAGCTGTGTCGCGCGCTGTAGAAAAAGCTTTGGTTATTGGAGATATGCCGTTTGAATCTTATCAAACCCATCCTGAAGATGCAGTTAAGAATGCTAAAAAATTTATAGATGAAGCGAAATGTGGTGCAGTAAAACTAGAATGGTTTGATAAATGTTTAGAAGTTAGCGAGAAAATTGTTAAATCTGGTATTCCTTTGATGGGGCATATCGGTTTAACTCCTCAAACCGCAGATAAGCTGGGTGGTTTAAAAGTTCAAGGTAAAGATGCAGAACATGCAAAAAAAATTATTGAACAGGCGCAAGAATTAGAAAAAGTTGGTTGTTTTGCAGTTGTTTTAGAATGTGTACCGGATAAACTAGCTAAAATTATTACTGAAAAATTAAAAATTCCGACTATTAGTTGTGGAGCAGGAAAATATACTGATGGGCAAGTTTTGGTTTTACATGATCTGTTGGGATTGTTTGACAGGTTTACTCCAAAGTTTGTAAAAAAGTATGCAAACCTTTCGCCAATTATACTACAAGCGGTTAAAGATTATAAAAAAGAGGTGGAATTAGGGACTTTTCCTGATGAAGCGCATTCTTTTTCGATTAAAGAAGAAGAGATAAAAAAACTTTTTTGATCAAAATAAATTATAGCCAAATTAGGCTATTTGTGATAAAATTATTGACTTGTGAATCAGAAAAGCTGCGAAAATAATAGTTTCTGAAGCATTTTTTATTTTTATTTGTTTAAAGGATTACCAAAATGACAGACTCAATTGAAAAAATAGTTTCACTTTGTAAACGTCGTGGATTTATATTTCCAGGTAGTGATATTTATGGCGGGTTAGCCAATACTTGGGATTATGGTCCATATGGCGTAGAATTAAAAAATAATCTAAAAAAAGCTTGGTGGAAAGCTAATGTTTACGAAAGAAATGATATTTACGGGATGGATGCTGCGATTTTAATGCACCCAAAAGTTTGGGAAGCGTCTGGTCATGTAGAAAATTTCTTTGATTTGAAAGCGGACTGCAAAGTTTGTAAAAAACGTTTTAAAGTTGCGGATTTAAATGAAACTAAAAAGTGTCCTGAGTGCGGCGGGGAATTAACTGAGGCTAGACAATTTAATTTGATGTTTAAGACTCACCAGGGTCCAGTAGAAGATGTTTCTAATCAAATTTATATGCGTCCGGAAACGGCACAAGGCATGTTTGTTAACTTTGGAAATGTTATTGATGCAAGGCATCCAAAGCTTCCATTTGGATTAGCGCAAATCGGTAAATCTTTTAGAAACGAAATTACACCAGGGAATTTTACATTTCGTACCCGTGAATTTGAACAGATGGAAATTGAATATTTCTGTCGTCCAGAAGAATCAGAAAAAATTTATGAAGAATGGGTAGAAAGAAGATTCCAATGGTATTTAGATTTAGGAATGAATAAAGAAAATATAAATAAAAGAGTACACGCTGCTGATGAGTTAGCACATTATGCTAAAGCTTGTACAGATGTTGAATATAAATTTCCTTGGGGTTGGTCTGAACTTGAGGGAATTGCAAATAGAACAGATTTTGATTTAAAACAGCATGCGCAGGTTAGCGGCAAGGATTTGAGATATTTTGATGAAGTAAAAAAAGAAAGATTTTTTCCTTATATAATTGAACCTTCAGGCGGAGTGGATAGAGGGGTACTTGCATTTTTAGTTGATGCGTATAATGAGGAAAAAGTTAAGGAAGATACTCGAGTTGTTTTAAAACTTCACAAAGAATTAGCGCCGGTGAAAGTTGCGGTATTTCCATTATTAAAAAATAGGCCTGAAATTGTAGAGTTAGCAAAAAAATTGTCTGGTGATTTAAAAAAATCCATGGTGACAACTTATGATGATACTGGTGCAATCGGAAAACTTTATCGCAGACAAGATGAGGTTGGAACTTTATTTTGTATAACTGTAGATGTTCAGACATTAGAAGATAAACAAGTAACAGTGCGTGATCGTGATACAATGGTTCAAGAACGAATTAGTATTGAAAACATAAAGTCATATTTGTTAAATAAACTTAGCTAGAGTATGGGAATAGCGTATTAAAAAACAAACGCTAATTTGCTATACCTAAAAGCTAAAAGAAAGGGACAAAAAATGGCAACAGCAAAGAAGTACGTGTACAGTTTCGGAGGCGGAAAAGCCGACGGTAACGAATCAATGAAAAATCTTTTGGGCGGAAAAGGCGCTAATTTAGCAGAAATGGCCGGCCATAAAGATTTGAAATTACCTGTTCCTCCGGGATTTACTATTACAACTGAAGTTTGTACTTATTACTATCAGAATAAGAAAAATTATCCTCCAGAGTTAAAAGCACAAGTTGAAAAAGCTCTTGGACTAGTTGAAAAAATTATGACCCGTAAATTCGGTGATGCTGAAAATCCATTATTGGTTTCAGTTCGTTCTGGTGCTCGTAAATCTATGCCAGGTATGATGGAAACTGTTTTGAATGTTGGATTAACTGCAAAAACTATTCCTGGGTTAATTAAACAAGCTGGCGGAAATGCACGTTTTGTTTATGATGCTTATAGACGTTTGATTATGATGTATTCTGACGTTGTTATGGAAAAAGCTGCAGGTATTGAACCAGCAGATGATATGGGTATTCGTAAACAGCTGGAAAGAATCATGGATAAAATGAAGAAAGAAAAAGGTTATTCCAGCGATACAGATTTAAAAGAAGAAGATTTAAAATTACTTTGCGAACAGTTTAAAGCAAAGATTAAAGAAGTTTTGAAAAAAGAATTTCCAGATGATCCAATGCAGCAGATGTGGGGCGGTATTGGCGCAGTTTTTTCATCATGGAATGGAAAAAGAGCGATTGCTTATAGAAGAATCGAAGGTATTCCGGATGAATGGGGAACCGCAGTAAATGTTCAAACCATGGTTTTTGGAAACATGGGCGAAGATTCTGCTACTGGCGTTGCATTTTCCCGTAATCCAGGAAACGGAGAAAATTATTTCTACGGTGAATATTTAATTAACGCACAGGGCGAAGACGTTGTTGCTGGTATTCGTACTCCTGCTCCGATTAATACATCATCACAATCAGAACATAACAAAAACCTTTTAACTCTTGAAAAAGGTATGCCAACTCTTTATAAAGAGTTAGTTGGTTTTCGTAATCGTTTAGAGAAACATTATCACGATATGCAGGATATTGAGTTTACTATTGAAAAAGGTAGACTTTTTATGTTGCAGTGTCGAGTTGGGAAAAGAAATGGTCCTGCAGCAGTTAAAATGGCAGTGGACATGGTAAAAGAAAAACTTACCACCAAAGAAGATGCTATTTTAAGAGTTTCACCTGCTCAGTTAGACGAGCTTTTGCATCCTATCATTGATCCAAAAGTTGAAATGGCAGCAAAAGTTTTATGTAAAGGTTTACCTGCTGGTCCAGGTGGCGCAAATGGACAGATTGTTTTTACAGCAGCTGATGCAGTTGAGTGGAAAAAACAAGGTAAAAAAGTCATTTTAGTTCGTGAAGAAACTAATCCTGAAGATGTTGAAGGTATGCGTGCTGCTGAAGCTATTCTTACAGCTCGTGGTGGTATGACTTCACATGCAGCTTTAGTTGCTCGTGGATGGGGAAAATGTTGTATAGTTGGTTGTAGTGCTATGCATGTTGAACTATCTAAAAAAGAATTAAAAGTTGGAGATAAAATTTTAAAAGAAGGTGCTTGGATTACACTAAACGGAACAAAAGGTAGTGTTTATGAAGGGCAGCTTACCATGATGGACGCTAGTGAAGAAAATAAAGTCCTTATGGATTTTTTAAAGATGTGTGATAGCGTTAAGAA
>CAYQXW010000066.1:0-8918 GCA_964421615.1 uncultured Planctomycetales bacterium | reverse complement strand
ATATTTTAAAGGATGATTTCTTTTAAAAGCATGAAACCCTAAAACTAAATGACTTTGTTCTGTTTCTTTATTAAAAACAGTATGCTTAACTGCTTTCTGATTAACTTTAAAATCCTTATAACTATTTTCAATACCTTTATTAAGTTTACAAAACTTATTTTTTACAATATTTTCTAATTTAGAATGATCAACATCCCCTGCTGCACTAATAACAATATTGCTTGCACTATAAGATTTATTTTTATAATCTACAATATCTTTTCTGCTAATACTACCTACTGACTCATTTGTACCCAATACACTCATTCCCAAAGGATGATTGCTCCAAATCAATTTATCCAAAAGTTCCGCTGCAAAACTATGCGGCTGGTCTTTATACATTTTAATTTCTTCTAAAATAACGGTACGTTCTTTATCAATATCTTCCTGAGTAAGCGTCGGATACAAAACCATTTCACCTAAAATATCCACAGCTAACTCTAAATATTTTGAAGGCATCTTCACTAAATAACAGGTAACTTCTTCGCTAGTAAACCCATTAAAAGAACCGCCTACACCCTCAATTGATTCTTTAATCTGTTGGCAGGTATAATTTTTTGTTCCTTTAAAAACTAAGTGTTCCAAATAATGACTAATTCCAGAAATTTTCTCCGTCTCATAACGGCTACCGGTATTGATCCAAATCCCAATAGACAAAGATTGCCTCTGCGCCATCGATGAACTTACAATTCTTAATCCATTATCCAAAGTTGTTTTATTGAACATACGACTCCTATTATTTTAACAAACTATTTAATTATCAAATAAAAAATTTTGTGCGCCTCAATATTTTCTAACCTTTTAACTCTTGAACGTATTTACTTACTTTCTGCACAATATCGTTTTTACCAATATTTTCTCTGATCTTTTTAATGATTGCGCTTCCGACAATAACTCCATCGGCAATTTTTTGAATATCTTTAACTTGAGTCGCAGTTGATACTCCAAAACCTACACAAACCGGTTTATTAGTATATTTATAGATTCTCTTCAAATTTTCTTTAATGTTACTTGGCAAACTAGTGCGTTCTCCTGTCACTCCCGTCAAAGAAACATAATAAATAAACCCTTTTGCCTGCTTACTCACAAATTTTATTCTTTCATCAGTTGATGTAGGAGCTAAAAAAGAAATAATATCAAAATTTTTCTTATCAGCAAAAGTTTTGAGCTCTTTGGCTTCTTCTGGAGGTAAATCCGGAATAATAACACCATCAACACCTGCTTTATTCGCATCATTTATAAATTTATCTAATCCATATTTATAAATTGGATTATAGTAAGTCATAAAAGCTATCGGCATATCAGTATCTTTTCTCACCCTAGATACTAAATCAATCGCATTTTTCAGTGTAACTTTATTTTTTAACGCGTGCAAAGAAGCTTCCTGAATTACTTTCCCATCAGCCATTGGATCGGAAAAAGGAATTCCAAGTTCAACTACATCAACACCAATACGTGCAAACTCTCTTAACAAATTTTCTGTAATTTTTAAATCAGGAAATCCGCAGGTAATAAAAGCTACAAAAGCTTTTTTATTTTCTTTCTTTAAATCTTTAAATTTATTATCTATCCTATTCATATTTAAACCTTTGAGTTATCGTAGCCATATCTTTATCGCCTCGACCAGAAACTGAAACTACAATCAAATCATCTTTTTTAGTTTTACCTTTGAGTTTTTTTAAATATGCTATTGCATGACTTGATTCCAAAGCCGGAATAATCCCTTCAGTTTCAGCTAATAATTTCAAGGCATCTAAAGCTTCTTGGTCTGTAACACTAACATACTGCGCACGTTTTGTCTCTTTATAAAAAGAATGTTCCGGACCTACTCCAGGATAATCTAACCCCGCAGAAATAGAATAAGTATCTTCAATCTGACCGTTTTCGTCTTGCAGTAAATAAGACTTTGCCCCATGTAAAACGCCTAAAGTTCCTTTACCTAAAGAAATACAATGCCGACCGGATTTCTCTCCAAGCCCAGCAGCTTCAACTCCAATAAATTTAACTTTCTTATCATTGTAAAAAGAATAAAAAAGCCCCATTGCATTGCTTCCGCCACCTACACAAGCCACCAAATAATCCGGTAATTTTTTTTCTTTTTTCAAAATTTGTGCACGTGCTTCTTTTCCCATCACGGATTGAAAATCTCGTACAATCATCGGATACGGATGCGGCCCTGCAACTGTCCCAAATATATAAAATGTATCTTTAACATTAGTCACCCAATCACGAAACGCTTCATTAATTGCATCTTTTAAAGTTTTAGAACCACTGCTAACAGATACAACTTCAGCACCTAATAATTTCATACGAAATACATTTAATTTTTGACGCACAACATCTTCCTCGCCCATATAAACCACACACTTAAGCCCAAATAACGCTGCAACAGTTGCCGTTGCTACACCATGCTGACCTGCGCCAGTTTCAGCAACCACACGCGTTTTGCCCATACGTTTAGCTAGCAACGCTTGGCCGATAGTGTTATTAATTTTATGCGCACCGGTATGCAATAAATCTTCACGTTTTAAATAAATTTTTCCAACACCTAAATGTTTACTTAGATTTTGCGCAAAATATAACGGCGTCGGACGACCAGCATACTCTTTCAAATAATAATCTAATTCCTGTTTAAATTCCTTGTCAGATTTTAATTTTTTATAATTATCTTCCAACTCCTGTAACGCTAAAATCAGCGTCTCAGGAACAAATTTTCCGCCAAAATTTCCAAAATAACCTTTTTTATCTGGTATCATTTTATTTCTTTCTATAAGCAGTCAAAAATGATTCACAATATATATTTTTATTAAGAATCAATTCTGCTGTAATCATCGCATCCATTAAATCTGTATCCAACGGATTTACGATTGCAGCGTCCACACCTTGATGCAAAGCCATCACTAAAAAAGTACGATTAATTATCGGCCTTTGCTTTGTCCCTTGAGAAATATTACTTAATCCCACAACTGTTTTAGGCGCAGGATCAGAAATAATTTTAAACTCCTTAATCGCCTCTAAAATATCTATTAATTGCTGTTGGCTGACATTAACTGGCATTACAATTGGATCCAAATATAAATTATCAAACGGAAATTCATATTCAGCACAAGTTGCTACAATTGTCGCTGCTAACTCTAATCTTTCATTTTTATCTCGAGGAATTCCTTTACTACTCATTGCTAAACCAATAATATTAGAATTATATTTCTTCGCCAATGGGATAAGAATATCCATCTTTTCTTTATCCGCTGTTGTAGAATTAATCATAGTTTTATTTTTCGCAACACTCAAACCCGCTTCAATCACCGCAGGTTTACTGGAATCTAAAACCAGCATTTTATCAGTAACTTCCTGAATACTCTCTACCATCCAAGGCATATCGGAAAGAGGATTTTTAGAAGCTGGACCGCAATTAATATCTAATGCATCTGCACCAGCATTAACCTGATCCAAAGCAATTTTCTGTAAAGCAGCTTTATCTTTTTCCTGAATTGCCTTAGCTACATTCTTGAACATCCCATTTATCAATTCACCAATTACGAACATCTAGTTACTCCTTATTTCACTGTCAATAGTTTATGGTCTATAGACTATGGTTTCTAATTGATAGCCAACAAAAAATACGAACTATTGACTATAGTCTATCGACTATCGAACATTATTCAACAAATTATCAATATACTGCTGAACTTTTTCAATTGCTTTTGGATGACGCATAATCAACAAATCTGCACCCGACTGTAAAAGCGCTGTTGCCGTTAAAATCTCCCAAGCAATTCCACGTTCAATCTCTGGTCCAAAGCTAGGCATTTCTTTTTGGGAAACTTGCGCTTCTTTGGATTTCCAAGATTCATCACCGACAAAACAAACAAACGGCATAGAAACCATTTTATCACCAGCTAACGCTGAAAGTCTGGCTCTTTCCATAATAGAATATGCATACTCCATTCCATACCCCATCGCGCCAATTGTCGGATTCATGACAATTCTATCTGCAGGCAAGCCCATATCAGAAATTAAAATATTCAACTGTTTAGCAATATTTATATCAATTGGTGATTCTGCAATTACATTATGACCATCCGCTAAAACTGCCGCAGTTATCGTCTTATAATTCTCTTGGAATACATCTCCAATCAAACACCTTTCACCTTTCGCCGCTTCAGAACAAGCAGATAAAACATGATTATCTTTTTCATTATCACCGCAGCCTAAAATAATCAGAGGTAAATCCACTTTACTTAACAAATCTTTCACCAACTTCGCACAAGCTTCTGGAGATTTATTACCATAATCAGAATGTGCACCTAACAATCTTAAAGTTAAAATCTCAGCTTTATATTCTTTAGCACATTTCTGCGCCCAAGCAATCGGATCAGATAAAACATCTTTATACGGTTTTATCGCTTCTTGCGACCAATCATCAGGAACAATATCTAAAATTTCAAAAGATATTACCGGTTTATTCGGCATCACACCTTCTTTTAAAAGAAAAGGCAAAGTATTCTGACCGCCGATTTTAACCACTTTACTTCTAGTGCCGCCTTCTTCTTTGGTTGCACCGATTTTTACTTCACAAACTTTTCCCTGCCATTTTTCAATCAATTGTTCTATTGCCATATTTAACTCCATTCATTTCTAATAAATTCTAACATTGTTTTGAGCAAAGAAAATTTTTCGCGAGAAACAATGTTATTTTAAAATATCAATTAACTTTTCAACTTCTTGATAAGCCTTTGAATTAGAATCCAACTTCCAAATTGACTTACCCTTCACGCTTAAGTTACTAATAGCTTTATCTATAGATACATTTCCTATATACTGCGCTTTTATTTCCTTAAGATACGATTCTTCAAGCTGATTATCATAAGAGTTAATCACTAATAATTTTTTACTCACTTTTATATCCAGCGCTTCTACTAATTCAGAAATTCTTTTCGCCGCTTTTAAAGAAACAACTGTCGGCTCTGAAACTAACAATAAACAATCTGCTTTTCGCGTCGTACGTCTGGATAAATGTTCTAACCCTGCTTCATTATCTATAACTACAAATTTATAATTACTGATTACTCTTTCTAAAACTGCACGTAAAACATTATTCACATAACAATAACATCCAGGCCCCTCGGGCTTACCCATCGTCAAAAGATCAAATCCTTCTGACTCATGAATAATCGTCTGCACCTGATGTTCAATAAAACGATCTTTGGTCATTCCACCAGGAACTTTATCAGGATTTTGCGCAACCTGGTCGAGAATATTACCAATAGTTTCTGTAGTTTCTACACCTAAAACTTCTCCCAGATTACTATTGGGATCCGCATCAACCGCTAAAATAGAACCTAATTTTTTTTCTTTAAGCAAACGCACAATAAGCGCTGATATTGTCGTCTTGCCGGTCCCGCCTTTTCCCGCTACTGCAATTATATAACTCATTTAAATCTCTCAATATCCGTATGCGGAAAAAATAATGCCGCCATATACTCGTCCATATAACTTGTTTCAGCTGATAATTCCAAATAAGTCATTTTGCGAGCAATTTCGCAAGCATTAGAAAAAGCATCAAATGATAAAATCATCTCTCTGCTTCCAGATAACGCACTATTTCCGACAAAAACAAATTTCGATTCTTCCAAATTCGGCAACAAACCAATTTTTATAGAATTTTTAATATTCAGCGAGGTACCAAATCCTCCGCCAATATAAAATTTATTAACACTAGAAAAATCTAAAGAAACATGGCGCAGTAAACTGCAAACCGCAGCATAAATCGCGGCTTTTGCCCGTTTCAAATTATCTATATCTGCTTCATTAATCACAATATCATTCGAAGAATCAGCCTCTCCTTTAAAAGCAATCACATATTCTCGTCCTAATTCGCCTTTACGGATTCTTCGACTGTTCACCTCTTTAATCTTACCGTCTTTCTCCATCAACCCAATCTCTAACATCTGTGAAAGAATATCAATATATCCCGAACCGCAAATTCCCCGCGCTTTAGAATTGCCAATAGTTTCAAAAGTTAATTCAAAAGTTTTTGCATCAATATTTACTTTTTGAATTGCACCTTTACTCGAACGCATTCCGCAAGTTACACCGGACCCTTCAAACGCAGGCCCGGCTGAAGCCGATGTCGCAATCATAAACTCTTTATTACCCAAAGCTACTTCCCCATTAGTTCCAATATCAATAAGCAAATTTATATCTTCAGATTTATCCATTCCGCAAGCAAGCACACCAGCCGTAACATCTCCGCCAACATAACTTGAAACTCCCGGCACACAATACAATAAACCTTTAGGATTAATATTAATTCCTGTTTCGGCTACACGCATTGCCGCAATAAAATTAGCTGTCGGAACATATGGTTCTCGTCTAATATAAGTCGGATCGATACTTAACAGTAAATGAATCATCGTCGTGTTGCCAGAACATAAAACACAAACAACATCATTTAAATCAACACTAAGCTCTTTAACAAAATCAGCAATCAAAGAATTCATACTCTCAATAACTGCCGCATGCAACTTTTCTAATCCTTCTTTTTTTGCCGCAAACACTATTCGAGTAATCACATCACTACCAAATAAAGCTTGTTTATTATAAGTTGCTTTGGTGCTTAAAACTTTTTGGTTTTCTAAATCTATTAACTGCGCAGAAACTGTAGTCGTTCCAATATCAAAAGCTATTCCATAACTTTTATTCGAAGTATTATATGGTTCCAATAAAAACATTTCATAACTTCCATCAATCCTTCGGGCTAAACTAGCAGTAACTTTCCAATCACAATCACGCAACAGTTTTCCCAAACTACGAATATTGGATAAACTCGTATACGCTACATTTAAATTTTTATTTTTATGAATTTGGCGATAAATCCTATCCAAATCGCTCACTGCATCTTCTAAATTCGGCTGAGATAACTCTAAATAAACTTTTTGAGTTAATGTATCATTATTTTTTATCTGCCTATCGCAAACACCTTCGCAATAAACAATCTCATCACTTCCAGTTAATCTTGATTTTAATTCCTCATCACAAAGGCTATCAAATCCCACTCTCGACTCTGCAGGAATTTCTACTTCTAAATCCGACTGCACTAAAGTTACACAAGCCAAATAAATATTTTTCGCTTTTTCTTGCGCAGATAATTTATTTACCCCTTCAGAAAACACATTACCGCTTTTTAAGATAACTTTACATCTGCCGCAGACGCCATCACCGCCGCAAGCAGCATTAATAAAAACTCCAGCAGAAATCGCCGCCGAAAGAATCGTCCTATCTTTTTCGACTTCTACAGTTTTGTTATCCGGATAAAAGGTAACTTTGTATTTATTCATATTTTTTATTAACCGTCATTACACTGTCATTCTGAGCGTAGCGAAGAATCTCAAAAATTTCGAGTATTTTCACTATCCTTTATACAACACTATTTTTCAACTTATCTTGTTCTTCTATAATCTTATCTTTATCCTGAACAAACAATCTTCTTATTTTTTGTGAATTAAGATAATAACTAGAAACTATTGTTATTAATAAAAAAAGTATTCTCCATATATCCACTGAAGAAATATTATATATTAAAAACTTTATTCCTTCCCAAATCATATAATAAAAAACCATTATAGTTCCCAATCTTGCCCAATTTTGTAATCTTCTCAATCCAAGCCCTAAAACTAATAGTAATAATGTATATACATAATCAGAATTACCTACTTTATATCCTAAAACCTCATATTCTTTTTTATTCATAATAAACATACTGAATTTTAACATAAAAGCAACTACTGGCAAAAATAATGCCGTGCTAACATAAATAATACCTGCAGGAATTTTTAGTTTTTCTTTTTTACAATCCATAAAATTATTATTTTGTAGATTCCCGCTTCCGAGAGAATGACACACTCTTAACCGCTAGCCTTTATAATTCTTCAAAAATGACGGCAACCCCGATGCTTCTTTTGGACCAACCAAAATTTTCCAACCGGATTTTTCTTCCAGCTCTCCGCTAATCACCGCGACATATCCAGGAATAACTAAATTACTATGATTTATTTTATCTTTCATCGCAATCTTAACTAACCAGTTGGCAATTTTTTCTGGAGTAAATTTATCTGCCGCCCAAGCGGTTAAAACAGACATCCCTTCAGTATCAACAGTCAAAATATACGCCGGAACTTTACTTGCTTCAACTTCGCCTAAAACAGTATAATAAGTCAGCGAAAAATTTGTCGTAATCAACACCGGGGAATTCGGTGTAACTTGACCCACTTCGTAAATTTTAGCCTCAATCTGCAACGGCTTCTGCGGATCTGTATAAATATTCTGTCTCAAAGTTAACAAAGAATAAACCTGCCACTGTTCTATACTCTTTAACAAAACAATTCCAGAATATTTTAATATAAATGTACCTGCCGCAATAATTTCATCAAAAGAATCTTTTTCTTCAACCATAAAAATTGAAGGATAACCTAAAGCGCGATTAGATTTTTTCAACGCTAACCTTCTAATCTGGGTTAAATCCCAAATTTTCTGGGTCATAGATTTTTTTCCGGTATCTAAAACCATCTCAGAAATTCCCTGCTTGCTTAACTCAATAGTTAAACTCGCCACATTATCCAAATCTTCAGCGGTAACAACAACCGGAACATTAAAATCTTTAATTACAGACGACAATTGTGCTAAATTGTCTTTATTAATTCCATAAACTAACGGTTTTTTATCTTTTAGAATAATTAAAGATTCTTTAATCGCTTCAGCATCGTTAGAAATCAACACAACTGCAAGTTTACAATTTGAATTAACTAATTTTACAACTTCTACAAATCTATTTTTATCTTTAACATTTTTAACAGCGATAAGATTCACATCAATTTTCT